>DAOUBZ010000432.1:0-9946 GCA_034432515.1 Chloroflexaceae bacterium
CCGGCAGCAGGATGTGGCGCCGGTAGATCCCCGCGCGAATGACCAGTTCATCGCCGCTCAGCGTCAGCCCGATGGCCTCACGGGGCAGGCCGGGCAAATCCAGCGCGGCCCCCGGCTCGGGTGGGCCGCTCAGGCGAACCGGGGGCGCGAGCGGCGCCTCGGGTAGCGGCGAGGCATCGCCGTAGATCGTCGCGCCGAGGCTGGCCAGCGCCGCATGGCCGGCCGGAGTCGGCCCGGCGGGCAGCCGCAGCACCGGGCGTCCCGCCCAGACCGCAGCGGCCCTGGCGGCAACGTCCTCCTGCTCCTCGACCAGCGGCGCCAGGCCGTTGGTGCGCGGCAGCAGCGGCCCCGCAATGATTGCCTCGACGGCCAGGCCGAAGAGCTGCAGGGCGGGCAGGGTCACGCGGGCCTCATCGAGGCCGGCGCGGTCGGCGCGCAGCACGTAGCGCACCCGCGCCCTGCTGGGCGCGACCGTCTCATCGCGCAGCTGTTCGAGACGCACGCGCGCCTCCTGGAGGTTGCTCGTCCACTCCATCGGGAAGGGCAGCAGGCCCACCGGGACGAGGGCGCGCGCCACCGAGGCGCTGGAGCGGCCAGGGCCACGGTCGAGCCCGAGGAGCAGGCGCACCATCCAGCGGAACATATCGGGCACGCCGAGCGCGCGGAGCAAGGTGTCGGGAGGGCCTGCATCGACGCAGACCAGGTCGTAGCCGGCGGCCAGGGTGCGCAGGCTGGCCACGGCGAGGAAGAGGTCGGTGCCGGGGATGACCGGCAGTTCATCGCCGGCGATGCGCGATCCGGCGGGCAGGGCCGACCAGATGCGCTCGAGGTCGGCCAACGGGTCGAGGCACCAGGCATCGAGGCCGGGCCCCACGGGGCGTGGATTGCCACCGGGTGGCACGTCGGCCAGGGTGGAGACGGCGTGCGAAGGACCAATACTGGCGAGCAGGGTGCGACTGCCGCGGGCGGCGGCGGCGGCGGCGGTGGCAGCGGCGGCGAGCGAGGCCACGCCAACCGGACCGGTGAAAATGAGCATTTGCATAACCATAGTGTAGCACGTTCGGGCTGCCCCGGGGCAGAGCTGTAGCAACGTCGTTGGGGCAAGCCCCTACACCCCATCGCGGGAGGCGGACGTTACCACGGCCCTGTGTGTATCCCCCCACTGCTATAATGGACGCAGTGGCTGCGACAGACGCGTCGCAGCTCAGTACGATGAGAAGCAACGCCGCGCTGCGACCCTCTGCTGGCGCTGACGCTTCCCTGCGGCAGCCCTGCGGGTGGAGCGCGCCGGAAGGAGTACCATGAGCATGTCGGAGCCATTCGACGAACAGCCGATTGGCGCGTTCCTCGATGCCCTGGCCTCGAATGCGCCCGCGCCGGGCGGCGGCAGTGCCGCGGCGCTCGCCGGCGCTATGGCCGCGGGGCTGGTGAGCATGGTCTGCGCCTTCACCATCGGCAAGAAGCAGTATGCCGCGATCGAAGACGAGGTGCGCGGCCTCCACGCCCGCGCCGAAGCACTGCGCCAGGAGCTCCAGCAGCTGGCCGCGCAGGATATCGAGGTGTTCGAGCGGCTCTCGGCGGCCTACAAGCTGCCACGCACCACCGACGCCGATGCAGCCACCCGCCAGGCCGCCATCCAGCACGTCACGCGCCAGGCCACCGAAGTGCCGCTGCGCGTCGCGCAGGCCGCGGCCAGCATCATCCCGCTCTGCACGGCACTGGCCCCCCGGGTGGGCCGCCTGATCGTCAGTGATATCGGCGTCGCGACGGTGCTGGCCCGCGCCACGGTGCAGAGCGCCATCCTCAACATCGAGATCAACCTGGCCGGCCTGGAGGATCAGCGCTTCGTGCGCGAGACCCGGGCCCAGGTCGAGGATCTGACCATCGGGCTCAGCGAGGAGGCGGAGGGGATCATCGCCATCGTACGCAGCCGTATCAATCAGTAGCCAGCCGGCGTCCGCAGCCGCGTCACAGGCTCCTGCCACTGAACATGATTGCAACAATCCTTCATGGAAAAGGCCTGGCCGAGGCGCTGCGCACTGCGGCCAGGACCGAGATCGCCGCGCTCACCACCCAGCTCGGTCGGGCCCCTGGTCTGGCCGTGATCCAGGTGGAGGGCGACGCTGCCTCCAACCGCTATGTGCGCAGCATCGCGCGCCTGTGCGATGGGACCGGTGCCCGCTTTCAGCTCGAACTGCTGCCCGCCGCGACCTCGCTTGACGCCTTGCTCGCCACGATCGCCCGCCTGAACGCCGACCCGGCGGTGGACGGCATCCTTATCCAGCTGCCCCTGCCCGCTCATCTCGACCCGAATGCGGCGATCATGGCCCTGGACTACCGCAAGGACATCGACGGCGTCCACCCGATCAATGCTGGTCTGCTGGCCCAGGGACGCCCGGCGCTGGTGCCCAATACGCCCGCCGGCGGCATGGCCCTGCTACGGCACTACGGGGTCGCCCTGCGGGGCGTGCGCGCCGCGGTGGTCGGGCGCAGCGCGATCGTCGGGCGGCCGATGGCCCAGTTGCTCACCCTGGCCGATGCCACGGTGACGCTCTGTCACTCGCGCACCACCGATCTCGGGGCCGTACTGCGCGAGTGCGAGCTCGTCTGCGTCGCCGTGGGCCGCCCGGGGCTGATCACCGCCGAGATGATCCGCCCGGGCGCAACCGTGGTCGACTTCGGCACCAACGTGCGTGAGGATGGCAGCATAGTGGGCGACGTGGATTTCGCCAGCGTCGTCGAGGTGGCCGGCGCAATCACGCCCGTGCCGGGAGGCACCGGGCCGGTGACCAACGCCGTCCTGCTCGGCAATCTGATCAGTGCCGCCAGAGGTCTGGCCTGAGACACCCATGAAGATCCTCGTCCTCGGCGCCGACGGCGGCGCTCACGCCCTGGTCTGGAAGCTGTTCAACAGCGCCGATGCCGCGTTGCTGGTGGCGCCCGGCAATGGCGGCGCCACCCAACTGGCGGCCCAGGTCGAGCTCAACCCGAGCAATGTGGCCGAGGTGGCACACTGGGCCTTTGCCGAGGGCGTGGAACTGATCGTGCCCGCCGACAGCAGCCCGCTCCACGCCGGCCTGGTAGACGAGGTGGTCGCGATGCAGATCGGGGTGTGCGGGCCGGCCCAGCGCACGACGCTGCTGGAGCGCAGCCGTTGCTTCGCGCGGGCGTTCCTGGAGCGCCATGGCCTGCCGCTGCCGCGGGGGCGGGTCTGCCAGGATCGTGACACCGCCGAGAAGTACCTTGCCGCCCAGCCGCTGCCGGTGGTGATCAGGGCCGACAGCCCCGCTGACGGCGAGGCAGTCTACGCCGATCGCTACGCGGCGCTGGAGGCCGTGCGCGCCCACTTTGCTACCGGCACGCCGACAGGGGTGGTGATCGAGGAGCAGTTGCCCGGCGTGACCGTCAGTTTCTCCGCGCTCACCGACGGCACCACAGCCCTGCCGTTGCTTCCCGCCCGCCTCTACGATCAATTGGGGCCTGCGCCGGACAGCCCGCGCGCCCCGGGGATGGGCGCGGTGACCGGGAACTCGACCTACGCCCACAAACTCGGGGCCTACCTGCACAGCCACATCGTGCAGCCACTCATCGCCGCCCTGCAACGTGAGGGCCTGCCCTACTGGGGCTTCCTCGGCGTGGACTGTGTGATCACCGACCAGGGCCCGCGGGTTCGCGGGCTCCGCTGCAGCATGCGCGACATGGAGGCCCAGGCGGTACTGCCGCGCCTGGAGAGCGACCTGCTACCGCTGATCGAGGCGGCGATCGCGCGCCGGCTGGCCAGCGCGCCGCCGCCGGTCTGGCGCGACGAGGCCAGCGTGGCCCTGGCCCTGGTGGCGCAGGGCTATCCGCACCACTTCCCGGTCGGCGCCACGGTGAGCGGCCTCAACGACGTCGATCCCGGGGTGCTGGTCTTCCACGACCAGACCACCAACCCCGGCGGGCTGCGCTACGGCCCCACGACACGGGGCGGGCTGGCCGCGCTGCTGCGCGGTGGCCCCGGGGCGAGCGGTGTGACCGTGACCGGGGGCCACGTGGTCACCATCGTGGCGCTCGGGGCAACGCTAGCCGGCGCCAGAGGGCGAGCGCTGCTCAACGCGGAGCGTGTGCACTTCTCCGGGCGCAGCTACCGCGAGGATGTCGGCGCACACGAGTTCAGATAGACAGATTCGGCGCAGCGAGCGCCCACGGCCCGCGCACCGTCCGCCGCCGGTGGTGAGGTATGAGGCGACTGCGCCGCCAGCCAGGCGGTTATCTCGTTGGTGTTGGCGGCGTAGTCGCCAACACCAACGAGATAACTGGGGTTTGGGGCTTGCCCCAAAGACTCTGTATTGCACTTCGTAGATGCCTGTGCTAGATTAGGCTGTTCTGCACCCGCCTGATTGATGCAAAGGTAAGCGCGCATGCCTATCGCAATGATCGTCCACGGCGGCGCCTGGGCCATTCCCGACGACCAGGTGGAGCCGCATCTTGCCGGTTGCCGCGCGGCGCTGGCCAGCGGCTGGTCCATCCTGGCGGCCGGCGGATCGGCGCTTGATGCCTGCGAAGCCGCAGTGCGCCTTATGGAGGATGACCCGATCTTCGATGCCGGCACCGGCTCGCATCTGACGGCCGCGGGCACCGTTGAACTGGACGCCGCGATCATGGACGGACGGACGCTGGGCTATGGGGCGGTGGCCAACCTGCGCCGGGTGCGCAACCCGATCAGCCTAGCCTGCAAGCTGCTTGTGGGCGCGGGCACCTTTCTGGTCGGCGAGGGCGCTGAGGCCTACGCCGTGGCCCAGGGCCTGCCGCTCTGCGAAAACGACGCGCTGATCGTGGAGCGCGAGCGCACGCTCTGGGAGCAGCGGCGCGCCACGAACGCCGCGGGTGCTGAGCAGGCCGTTGGCGGACAGGATACCGTAGGCGCGCTTGCCCTCGACCAGGCAGGCAACCTGGTGGCTGCCAACTCCACAGGTGGCACGCCGTTCAAGCTACCCGGGCGCGTCGGCGACACACCGCTGATCGGCTGTGGGCTCTATGCCGACGCACAGGTCGGCGGCGCGGTCTGCACCGGCTGGGGCGAGTCGATCGTGCGCCTCGCGCTGGCACGCCGCATCGTCGATATGCTCGAGCGTGGACTGCCACCCCAGGCCGCAGCCGAGACGGCGGTGCGCACCCTCGCCCGCCGCGTCACTGGCGGCAGCGGCGGCTGCATCGTCCTCACCCCCGACGGTCGCATCGGCCTGGCCTGGAACACCCGGCGCATGGCCTACGCCTACCGTAGCGAGGCGGGCGAGAGCGCGTCGGGGATCTAAGTTATTTAACACACTCTTAATACAAGTTGGCCGGGGAGTTAATCTGATCCCGTTAAGATGCTCCTGCCGGCCTGATGGTGACGTTGGCGCCTATGCTGTCGGCTCTGTGCGTGGGCCGTTTCACCCTGCATTGCAGACTCCCCCTGCGCCTGATCAGGCTGTGCGTCGGTGTCCGGAAGCGACACACCAGTGTGGTGTGGCTCTGCACAGAGGAGACTGTATGTTTGCACGTGTTCGTACCGTAGCGACCCTGATCGTGCTCGGGCTGTTGCTGCCCATCCTCGCCGCCTGCGGCGGCGGCACTGCCGCCCCAACCACCGCGCCTGTTGCCCAGGCCACAGATGTACCGGCGCCTACCGCCCCTCCCACGGCCCCCCCGGCGCCCACTGCTGCCCCCGCCCCCACCGCGGCACCGACTACCGCCCCCGCGCCGACCAGCGCCCCCGCCACCGGTGGCCTGATCGAGTTGCCGCCGGTTGACCCGGCGACGGTGACCGGCAACATCATCATCGCCGGCTCATCGACCGTCTTCCCGCTCACCGAGCGCATGGCCGAGCTGTTCAAGGATGATGGCTACAAGGGCCAGATCACCATCGACAGCATCGGCACCGGCGCCGGCTTCGAGCGCTTCTGCACCGCCGCCGAGACCGACATCTCCAACGCCTCGCGCCCGATCAACGACAAGGAGAAGGCCGCCTGCGAGGCGGCTGGCCGCCCACCGATCGAGTTCCGCGTCGGCACCGACGCCCTGGCCATTGTCGTCAGCCGCGAGAACGACTTCGTCGAGGACCTGACCGAGGAGCAGATCGCCGACATCTTCTCCGGCAAGGTCAAGACCTGGAACGAGGTTGACCCCAGCTTCCCCAACCAGCCCATTCAGCTCTTCAGCCCGGGTACCGACTCGGGTACCTTCGACTACTTCGTCGAGCACTTCTTCGAGAAGGACCCCGCGCCCCTCCTGGGTGCCAACCCGCAGCTGAGCGAGGACCACAACGTGCTGGTGGCCGGCGTGGAAGGCTCGCCCTACGCAATCGGCTACTTCGGCTACGCCTACTACGCGGAGAACACCAGCCGGCTGCGCATCCTCAACATCAACGGCGTGGAGCCGACCGAGGCCACCGTTGAGGATGGCAGCTACTCCCTCGCCCGCCCGCTGTTCATCTACTCGGCCAAGGAGATCATGGACGCCAAGCCGCAGGTCGCCGCCTTCATCAACTTCTACCTCACCTACGTCAACGAAGAGGTGCTCGACGTCGGCTACTTCCCCCCCTCCGCCGCCGCCAGCAATACCGCCCGCCAGAACTGGCTCGACGCCCAGTAAATCCGAGCTATGCTTACGTGTCGCGCTGCGGGGTTCCCCTCCGCAGCGCGAAGCGCCTAAAATATCATCAAGCATTGTTGCTGTAATTTTTCGCTATAATAATCGTCAGCACCAGACCTGAAGCAGCGGCACGAGGAGAAGGCTATGGCGGATCAGGCACGGGTTAGCGCTGAACAGCGAGCGGTGCTGGCCGACAGCACCATCCGAACGATCAATCTGCACAAGCGCACGCGCATCGGTGAGAGTATCATCCAGACTACACTTTTCATCTGCGGCTTCGTATCGATTTTCACGACGATCGGCATTATCTACGTGCTGTTCCAGGAATCGCTCTCGTTTTTTGCGGACCCTGCGGTGACCCTGGTCGAGTTCTTCACCAACACCGTCTGGCAGCCGCAGATCGGCCAGTTCGGCATCCTGCCGCTGGTCAATGCGACCCTGATCATCAGCCTCATCGCGATGTTGGTGGCCGTGCCGCTGGGGCTTGGCACCGCGATTTACCTGAGTGAGTACGCCTCGGACCGCGCGCGGGCCATCCTCAAGCCGGTGGTTGAGCTACTTGCCGGCATCCCCACCGTCGTCTACGGGTTCTTCGCGCTGACCTTCGTCACCCCCATTCTGCGCAACATCTTCGGCCGCGACGTGGTCTCGGTCTACAATATGCTTTCGGCTGGCCTGGTGGTCGGGGTGCTGATCACGCCGGTGATCGCCACGCTCAGCGAAGACGCGCTGAGCGCCGTGCCCCGCAGCCTGCGCCAGGCCAGCTTTGGCCTCGGCGCAACGAAGTGGGAGACCGCGATCAAGATCGTTGTGCCGGCGGCCCTCTCGGGCATCCTCGCCGGCTCAATCGTGGCGATGTCGCGCGCCGTGGGCGAAACGATGGTGGTGGCAATGGCTGCCGGCGCCAGCCCGAACTTTACCTGGAACGTCTTTGAGCCCGCCGAGACCATGACCGGCCACATCGCGCGCATCTCCGGGGGCGACCTGAGCTACGGCAGCATCGACTACCGCTCGATCTTCGCCATCGGCCTGGTGCTGTTCTTCATCACCCTGGCGCTCAACATTGCCAGCCGGCAGGTCATTCGCCGCTTCCGGGAGGTGTACGAGTAATGCGCGTCGATCCAAGCACCGGCCCCGAACGCTCGACCGGGCAACTGCCCCAGGGCGCAGCCGTTCAGGCGAACGTGGCAAATCGCCAGCGTCGCGGCAAGGTCTGGCAGGCCTTGATGCTCATCAGCACGATCATCGGGATCGTGGTCCTGATCATGCTGGGCTTCAACATTGTCAACGACGCCTTCGGCGGCATCGCGGTCCAGGAATCGGTTGAGGTTGAGACCCTGACCGGTGGCCCGCAACTCGATGAGCTAGGCCAGGCGGACCTGATCGCCATCTTGCAGGCGAATCTGCGCTCGCGCGTACTGCGCAACCTGGAGAATGAGAAGCCGCTGGCTGAGCGCAGCGAGGATGAGTTGCGCGAACTGGTCCTCGCCGAGATCGTCAAGCCCGAGGTGGTTGACATCTATCCGCTCAGTGAGTTCCTCTTCAACCGGGCGGCAATCGAGGCCGAACTGGCCGAGAAGTTCCCGCGAGCCGAACTGCAGTTCAAGAGCTGGCTCAACTGGAACTTCATCGTCAGCCCGATGTCGAGCGACCCGATGAAGGCCGGCATACGCACCGCCATTCTCGGCACGCTCTGGCTGCTCTTCCTGACCATGCTGATCGCCTTTCCGCTCGGCGTTGGCGCCGCGATCTATCTGGAGGAGTACAAGAGCGATAAGCCCTTCGATGAGCGCAGCCCGGTGGGCCGCGCCGTCAACCGGTTTATCCAGCGGGCAGCGGGGCTGATCGAGACCAATATCTACAACCTGTCCGGCGTGCCCTCGATCATCTATGGCATCCTTGGCCTGGCGATCTTAGTGCGCGCGCTCGAGGCGATCACCAGTGGCAGCATCTTTTCCAGCGGTGATACCACCGCCAACGGGCGCACGATCATCTCGGCCGCGCTGACGATGGCCCTGCTGATCCTGCCGGTCGTGATCATCTCCTCGCAGGAGGCCATCCGCTCGGTGTCCGGCGCGCTGCGCCAGGCTAGCTATGGCCTGGGCGCAACCAAGTGGCAGACGGTCTGGAACGTTGTGCTGCCCAATGCGCTGCCTGGCATTCTCACCGGCACCATCCTGGCGATCTCGCGCGCGATCGGTGAGACCGCGCCGCTGATCGTCATCGGCGCCTCGACCTTCATCGTCACCGACCCGCAGGATATCTTCTCGAAGTTTACCGTGCTGCCGATCCAGATCTACAACTGGACCGCTCGCCCGCAGGAGGCTTTCCGCGCGATCGCAGCCGCGGCGATCATTGTGCTGCTGATCATTCTGGTGACGCTAAACGCAGCGGCGATTACGCTGCGCAACTATCTCCGCTCAAAGAGGGTAAGCTAGATGAGCATCCAGGAGAGCAAGTACGCGATCGAGGCCCGCAACATGGACATCTACTACGGCGCCTTCCGCGCGGTGAAGGGTGTCAGCTTCGGCATCGAGAAGAACAAGATCACTGCGCTGATCGGTCCCTCGGGCTGCGGCAAGTCTACCGTGTTGCGCTCGTTCAACCGCATGAATGACCTGATCCCCGGGGCACGCACCGATGGCGAGGTGCTCTACCACGGCAAGAACCTCTACGCCCACGAGGTTGACCCGGTACAGGTGCGCCGCAGCATCGGCATGGTCTTTCAGAAGCCCAATCCCTTCCCCAAGAGCATCTACGACAATATCGCCTATGGCCCACGCATCAATGGCTGGAAGGGTACGAAGGCCGAGATGGACGAACTGGTGGAACGCTCGCTGCGCGGCGCGGCGCTCTGGGATGAGGTCAAGGACGATCTCAAGAAGAGCGGGCTGGCGATCTCCGGTGGGCAGCAGCAGCGCCTCTGCATCGCCCGGGCGCTTGCCGTCGAGCCCGACATCATCCTGATGGACGAGCCCTGCTCGGCGCTCGACCCGATCTCGACGCTGAAGATCGAGGAGTTGATGTTCGAACTGCGCCCGCGCTATACGATCATCATCGTGACCCACAATATGCAGCAGGCGGCGCGCGCCTCCGACTACACCGCCTTCTTCCTGATGGACAAGGAGGACCGGGCCGGCGAGTTGATCGAGTACGATAGCACCGAGAAGATCTTCCAGAACCCCAGTGACGAACGGACCGAGCAGTACATCTCGGGTCGCTTTGGATAAGTGGTTCCCACTTATACCAATTACGATTGAAGATGCCGCATGCTTGTCATTCCGAGCGCAGCGAGGAATCTGAGCGGGTCGCGCAAGACCCCTCGCTCTGC
>DAOUBZ010000433.1:0-5604 GCA_034432515.1 Chloroflexaceae bacterium
TGAGGGGTTTCTACTGCATTAGGACGCCCTAGAACCTGCTTTTGCTTCGACTACTAACCTCCACTGTTCGGATATTGGAGAGCTTCTGAGATCCTACTTTCGTGAGAACCATCAGGTTCGATGCTGGGTGCTTCTCCCTGAGCGAAAGTGGCTGTCGGAGACGAGCCCTTCGCAACGTGGAGGTCAGTTCCGTGGCTACCTCCGGGACGAAGCTCTTGGAGCGGTCATCATTGCACAGCCTCGCGGCGCGTATGCGCGGCGCCATAGAAATAGGCGTCCGCAAAAACAGCCGGCTAATGAGGGGATGACACACACGCCAGGTTCACCCTCTGAGCAGCGCTTCGGCCCGACTCGAGCGCAGATTGAAGCGGCTCTGCGAGCTCGCGAAGGACAGGCCAAGTTTCGCGAGGATCTGTTGCGGGTGTTCAACTACCGCTGTGTGGTGACAGGCTGCACGGTGGGCGAGTTGCTTGAGGCAGCGCACATCCAACCCTATAGTGAGAACCAAGATCATCGGCTGAGCAATGGCCTCATCTTGCGCGCCGATATCCACACCTTGTATGACAAAGGGTTACTGGCAATCAATCCAGTCGAGGCATGCCGAGGGCAGATTGTGCTTCACCAGAACCTCCAGCGCGATCCGCAATACGGGGCTTTCCACCTGACCTTCGTTGTGCTGCCGGCCAGCGAGTGCGTGGCACGTCAGGCTGCGCTGCGGCATAACTATGTTCGATTCAGCACTGGCGGAGCGTGAGCAGAGAGCCGCTGGGAGCCGCCAGAATGCTGCTGAACTAATAAAGACAGACTCGCATAAACTTTACTTATACGAGTCTATTCAACCCGCCCACTGTCGTGTATACTAGCAACACTTGTTCTGGTATTGACGGCGTGGAGGGCGGTTATGGATGGGTTGCCAGCGCTCGGGGGACTGCCGGCCACCGATGATGGGGCACAGACTGCGCTCGTCCCCAGCCAGGGAACAGCTGCGCTTGGCCAGGCGGGGGCGGCGGCCGACCGCGCCGCGTCGTCGGCGCTCTTCGCCGAGTACCGCCGGCAGCTCGCGGCCCGTACCCGCAGCGCCCATGACCAGGACCTCGCCCGCTGTGCGCTCTACCTGGCCGATGTGGGCGTCGCCGTTGGCGCGCTGGCGGCCGAGCCGGCAGCCTGGGCCGGCTTCACCTGGGGCCTCGTCGAGGGTTTCAAGCGCTGGATGCTGCGTGAGGGCTACGCTCTGGCGACGCTCAACCGGACCCTGGCGACAATCAAGTCCTACACGCGGCTCGCGGCACAGGCTGGCGCGCTCTCCGCTGAGCAGGCGGCGCTGATCGCCGCGGTGAAGGGCTACGGGCGCAAGCAAGGCCGCAACCTCGACGCGGACCGCGCCACCACCCGGCGCAGCGCGAAGAAGCCCCAGGCCGTCAGGCTCTCGCTCGCCCACGCGCGGGCGCTCAAGGAGCAGCCCGGCGATACGCCGCAGGGCCGGCGCGACGCGCTGCTGATCTGCCTGCTGCTCGACCACGGCCTGCGCGTCGGCTAGCTGGCCGCACTCACCGTCGGGTCGGTGGATCTCACCGCCGGCACGCTGACCTTCTACCGCGAGAAGGTTGATCTGACCCAGACCCACCTGCTCTCGGCCGCCACACTGCGCGCAGCCCTGTCCTACCTCCAGCATGACCGTGCGGACGCCGCTGCAGAAGAGGCGCTCCTGCTCGGTAGCCGCAGGGGCGGTGGGCTGCACGGCACACTCGGCGTCCGCTCCATCCAGGCCCGCGTACAGCTGCTCGGCGCGGGCGTAGGGCTCAAGCAGCTCTCTCCACACGACCTGCGCCACTGGTGGGCCTCGGCGGCGATCGCCGGCGGCACCGACCTGCTCGCGCTTCAGGAGGCTGGCGGCTGGGCCTCGCTGGCCATGCCACGCCGCTATGTCGAGCGGGCGACGATCGCGAACGAGCGGGTGAAGCTGCAGGTGTAGACAGGTACGTTATGCGAGATCATGAGCAGGCCGAAACAGCGATCTTCTTCGCAACGCCGGCAGCATTCGAGGCCTGGCTGGAGGAACACCACGCCTCGGCCAGGGAGCTGTGGGTCGGCTACTATAAGAAGGATTCTGGCCAGCCCAGCATCACCTGGCCCGAGTCAGTCGATGAAGCACTCTGCTTTGGCTGGATCGATGGGCTGCGGAAGACGATCGACGCCCAGCGCTACCGCATCCGCTTCACGCCGCGCAAGCCTGGCAGTAACTGGAGCGCGGTCAACGTCGCGCGGGTCGCGGTGCTCACAGCCGAGGGCCGGATGCGCCCGGCAGGGCTGGCGGCGTTTGAGCGCCGGCGCGATGAGCGCACGGCCGTCTACTCCTATGAGCAGCGCCACGAAGCGATGTTTGATGCGGCGTCTGAAACACAAATCCGGGCCAACGAGGAAGCCTGGGCCTTTTTCAGCGCTCGTCCGCCTTCGTATCGCCAGGCGGCGATCCGCTGGGTCATGAACGCGAAGAAGGAGGAGACGCGCCAGCGACGCCTGGAGACTCTGATCGCGGACTCAGTTGCCGGGCGGACGATCAAGGAGCTGACGCCCCCGAGCAAACGGCGCGCTGCGACGGAACCGTCCGAGGAGGATGGGCTGGGATGACGCCTCGCATCTACACCATTGGCTACGCCGGCTGGGCGCCGGCCGCGCTGCGCGATCATGTGCTGGCGCTGGGCGCCACCCTGGTCGACGTGCGTATCGCGCCGACCTCGAAGTCGCCGCAGTGGCGCTAAGGAAAGCTGAAAGATGAAAGATGAAAACTGAAAAGGAGGGCCAATGCAGCCGTGGGATGCCGATGTTCAGCGTCGAACGCTTGTATACGCGAATACCGTGCTTGATGTCGTGGACAGGTTGCCCAATTCCAGATCAGCCTCCATTATTGCGAACCAGTTGGGGCGTTCAGCTACGTCAGTGATGGCCAATCACGCTGAGAGCACGCGGGCCAGAAGTACAGCCGATAAGATCGCCAAGCAGGGGATATGTTTGCAAGAGCTGCAGGAAACGCACGCCTGGCTCTCGCTGCTCAAACTGCGCAACGATCGTGACCTTGAGACCTGCGACGCGCTCCTGAAAGAAACTGATGAGCTCATCGGCCTCTTCGTGGCGAGCATCAAGCGGCTGAGCAGTCAATGAGTGCTCGGGCTTTCCGATTTCAGCTTTCCGATTTCAGCTTTCCCCCGCCGACCCGCAGCGTTGTCACCGCAGCGTCGCCGCGGCGTTCCTGGCCGAGCGCCTTGGCGCTGAGATCGAGCACATCCTCGCGCCTGAGCGACCGGCGCGGCCAGACGACCAGCTGCGGCTGCCAGGGTGGGAGTAATGTACCACGTTGGCTGAGAGCACAGCCACGTGTCGTTCAACGGGAGGAAATGCTATGGCGCTTCGGCGCATGGACAACGTCGGCATCGTGGTCGAATCCCTTGACACCGCCATCGCCTTTTTCACCGAGCTTGGCATGACGCTCGAAGGGCGCGCCACGCTCGAAGGTGAATGGGCCGGGCGCGTCACCGGGCTGGGCCACCAGCAGGTTGAGATCGCGATGATGGTCACGCCCGATGGCCACAGCCGGCTCGAGCTCTCGCGCTTTCTCACCCCACCGGTCGTCGCTGATCACCGCAACGCCCCGGTGAATGCGCTCGGCTACCTCCGAGTCATGTTCGCCGTGGACAACCTCGACGAGGTGCTCGCCAGGCTCCGCACGCGGGGCGCGCAGCTCGTTGGCGACGTGGTGCAGTATGAGGACTCGTACCGGCTCTGCTACATCCGCGGGCCTGAAGGGCTGCTCATCGGGCTCGCCGAACAGCTTGCGTGACGCGTTCCCGCAGAGGCGCAGAAGCACACGTGCCGTAACAGAACGCCTGCTGGGATACGCTGCTCAACCAAAAGAGAGATGGGAGTCCCGATGACAACTACCGATGGCCGCTCGCAGCTGCGCCGGGGCGGGCGCGAGATGCTGATGCCGACCCAGGCGCTCATTTTGCGCTTCCGGATCGAACTCCAGGAGAGCGACCCGCTGATCTGGCGCGAGATTGAGGTGCCCGGCGACTACACCTTCTGGGATCTCCACGTCGCCATCCAGGATGCGATGGGCTGGCTCGACTACCACCTGCACCGCTTCACGATGCCCCACCCGCGCACGAAGCAGGAGCGGGTCTTCGGTATTCACAATCTGAGCCAGGATTGTGACGACCCGCCGGGCTGGGCGCACCAGGTCGCGTCGATATTTACCTTCCGCAACGACACGGCGCTCTACGAGTATGATTTCGGCGACGACTGGCGCCATACCGTGCGGCTGGTTGATGCGGTGCGCCGTGACTTCAAGCTCCGCTACCCACGCTGTGTCGGTGGGGAGCGGGCATGCCCACCAGAGGACTGCGGCGGGATCCACCGCTTTGGCGAGATTGTCGCCGGCCTGGCGACCAAGACCCTCGATAAGGATCTCCGCGCGTGGCTGCCCAAAGGCTATAACCCGGCCCGCTTCGACCCGGCCGCCGTGCGCTTCAGCGACCCGGCCCGGCGGCTGGCGTACAGCTGGTATGGCAACGCCGAGGCAGGGGATGACCCGTTCGGGTTGTAGGCAAGCTCTCACGCGCCGCGCCAGCGTTCTGCTGACCACCCTGCTTTGTGTACCAGGTGCGCCTTCGGCAGCCTCTGTCGCTCAGCCAGCCCCCCCAGATCGTCGCATCCCGCAGAAGCCTACCAGCAGATGCCACAGGTCCCCAACCAGGGTATGCCGCAAGGCGGCCTGGCCCTTGCCGGGGCCGTACCAGGCGAGCAGATCATCGACCAACTCGTGGACGGTGAGCCAGTGGATCCGCCGCGTCGCGAGGAGCGGGCCAAGCTCGCTCCGAGTGGTTTGCTCAAGGGCGTGAACGACGAACAGCAGCTCGAAATCGTCGCTTCCGAAGATCTGCACGGCCTTGTCGAAATGCTCCTGGCGGAGCATCGAGAAGTGGGCTTTTTGTCCCTTCGGAATCCAGCGCCCATCGCCAAGGGCGGTCACATCGGCGCGCAGGCGCTTTGCGAAATCCCGGCCGGCAGAGTCAAAGTCGTGCTCGTCCTTCGTTTCGATGATCGCCCGTGTGATTGGGGTCCCGTCAGGAAGCTGCCAGGGCGTACCATCAGGTCGCATCGCGACCAGGTCAATATCGGAGTTGCCGTAGGGTACCCGCACAGCAACGGACTCGTCGATCAGGCAGCCGTGGCGCGCCTGGAGCCAGAAGCGGGTGAGTTCGCCAAGTGCGTTGCTCCGTGCAACCATAGAAATCTCCTCCGCCAATCGGGGTGTGGCGATGACCAACGTCCCGCGCACACGTCGCGCGCGAACAGAATACCGCGTTGGCGCCGCCAGCGTTAGGCGCGTCCACTTGATGGGCTCGTTAGATGTCGTGCGACGAGTTGCGAGCCCGGATGCCTGAATCCAACGCATAGAGGAGCGTGTCCAGCCGACTCTTACCCACCTGGCGGGCGGGCATTTGGAGCAAGACCGCGTGTAAATTACAGCGTAGGAATCGGCACAATTCCAGTGTAAAAACCGGCATCCCAGTGCCGCTCGTTGGCGTCCCGCCATCGGTTTGCTAC
>DAOUBZ010000434.1:0-10277 GCA_034432515.1 Chloroflexaceae bacterium
AGATCGGCGCCGACCTGCGCCTGCGCCCCTTCGCCGCGCTCGCCCACGCGGGGCGCAGCCGTGGCTGCCGCGAGCTCAGCGACGTCGCACAGGCGCTCGCGCAGGCCGAGGCCGAGGGCAGCCCTGTCGAGGCGGTACTCGCCGCCCAGCAGGCCACCCTGGAACTGATCCTGCAGGGCGAGTTCAAGCGCATGATCCGCCGGCGCACCATCTACCTGCTGCTCATGGTGGCGATCAGCCTGGTCGTCGGCATCCTGGTCAACCTGCTCTTCGTGATGACCCGCGGTGGAAGCGTGTTCACGCAACTGGGCTGAGTTGCCTGGCGGCAGCTACAAGCCCTTTCCCACCGGTGCCTCGCCGAGCCCGCGGGTGGGTGACCGCCCGCCTGCGGGCACAGCCACGGCCTGCCGTCCGTTGAGCAGCGCAACGCCAGCGAGCGCGCCGAGCAGCAACATACCGTAGAGCTTGTACGATACGCCCAGGACGGTGAGTACACCGGTGACCGCCCCGCTGTAGAACGACCACTGGTTGCCGTAGGCGATCAGGCCAAAACTGAGGCCGAGCGCGACCGCAAAGGGCAACGAGACCGGCCGCTCGCGCAACTCCAGGAGCATGGCAGCGAAGGGCACCACCAGCAGCGTCTCATAGTGCATCCAGGCCGCCGGCACACTGAGCACCATCAGCAGCAGGAAGAGCCCGTACTGGAGCGCAAAGGCCGGGCTGCGTCGTTCGGCGGGGAGCAGCGCCAGTGCACATACCGCCAGCACCACCAGCGCCGAGATAGCCGTCCCGAGCAACTGCAACGCCTGGTCCTGGAAGATCGTCGCCGAAGTGGGCGAGGCGACGAGCCGCGCGACAAAGCCAGCGATGGTCTGGTTTTCGACCCACGACGTCGTACCGCCGATGCGGGGCAGCACCTCGAACAGGTAGAGCCGGTGCGGCTCCCAGCCCATCACCGCGAGCGCGATACCGTTGAAGACCAGCATCCCCAGGGCAAAGCCCCACAGCCCGGCCCAGCGGCGCTTGAGCACAAAGAAGGCCAGCAAGACCACGGGGTAGAGCTTGAACAGCGTGCCAAGGGCAACCAGCGCGCCGGCCATAGCATCGCGCTCGGCCCGCAGCGCCCACAGCGCAGCGGTGAGCAGGAACAGCAGCACCAAGTCGATCTGGCCAAAAGCGATCGTGTCGACCAGGGGGCGGAAGTTGAGGACGATCACGAGCGCCGCCGCGCCCAGTGAGAAGAGCGGAAGACGCCACATACGCAACCAGATCAGCGCAGTGGCGACGAGCAGCAGCACGTTGAGCACCCGGTGGGCGAAGAGCACACTCAGACCGTCAAAGTAGCGCACCAGTGGCACGAAGAGCATGCCGTAGAATGGCGGCACCTTGAAGACGTGGCCAAAGTGGTTCGAGGCCACGGCCTCGAGGTCGTAGAGCGAGCCGCCACGCATCCACGCGCGGGTGCCGCGGAAAATGATCCAGAAATCAGGCGCCTGGCGCGTGAAGGCGTACCAGAGGCTGAAAGCTATGTGCGTGGCGGCGGCCAGCGCCAGCAGCACCAGAGCGATCTGCGCCAGGCGCGTCCGCCCTGCGACCAGCGGCAGGTGCCGGCCTCGCAGCATCCACCAGAGCGGCAGCCCCACCCCGAGCGCCAGAGCCAGCGCCAACCCGACGCCGACCGTCCAGGACAGTGCCCCGATGCCGGTGGCGCCGTTCCAGATCATAACCTGCTGATAGAGGACCAGCATCCAGTAGGCAACGCCCATGTGGATGGCGAGATAGGCGCCAGGCACCAGCAGCCCGGAGCGCCCGGCCCGCTGATCTGGTGGCACGAGGACCGGGGGCACGAGCAGCCGGGCAATGACGATGCCCAGACCAGCCACTGCGGCCATCCCGGCGAAGCGCGGCAGGAAGGGCAGCACCTCCAGTGGGCGCAGCATGATCCCAAGGGCGACCAGCGCGGCGCCCGCAGCTGCGACACCAAACGCGACGGCGCGACCCACGCCGAGCGCCCGGGTGGCCGCGTAGGTCAGGCCGCCGAGTGCGGCAGCCCACCATGCCAGCCAGATGCTCGGCAGATAGAACGGGCTGCGTGTCGGGGCGAGGCCTGCCTCGAACACGACCACGCCGAGGTTGCGACCATCGCCAATGGCCAGTGGCGCATCACTCTGCAGCCGCACGGGCAGCGTGGGCGCGCTGGAGGCGGCTGGCGCAAGCAAGAGACGGTAGCTGCGGCGCAGATTGTCGCGCAGGACAAGTTCCGTCAGCGCAACACCATCAACGTCCAGCTGCAACACCAGCGGTCCTGAGCGTTGGGGGTGGCCATCGAGGAGCTCCAGCCGCAGGATGCCTGGTGCGCCAACGGGTGGCTGGGGAAGGAGCAACGTGGAATCGCCATCGGTCCAGCGATAGGAGCGGCCATCTGCCTGCTGGGGCTCATGGAAACCGCGGGCAAACTGGTAATCGTTGCCACCCACATCGATGACCAGTGGCCAGGCCGCCGCATAGGCCACCCAGAGCAGCACGAGCGCGATCGCCACAGCGAGCAGCGCGGCGGCTGCTTCCACCAGGGCTGTAGCACGAGTGACAGGCCGGGCCTGGCGCGCGGTGAGCGAATCGGCTGGTGCGCTGGTCATGGGATTGTGCGATCGACCTCTCATCGTCGGCCATAGCTGGCCACCTGGCCTGCCAGTCGGGCTCCGCGAGCCGCTTGATTATAGCGCACTCGCCAACGAGCGCCACCTCAAACCACACCGAGCGTTTGCAGTACGCTGCGCGCGGCGTGCTCAAAGAGGGCGCCGGCATCACCAATGATCGGCTGCAGCTGTCCGTTCAGCTCAAGCGCCACCAGACCATGGCCAAGGCCCCAGGCGTGGAGTATTGCCAGCAGAACCGGCAGGGGCATGGTCTGTCCGGTGTCAGCGAGCCAGGCCGTGGCGTGACTGGCCACGACCGGGGGCGGCGGCGGTGCAGCGGGCGCGAGCCGCAGCCGCCCTGCGTCATAGGCCGCGACGAAGAGCGCAGCGAGCGGCTGAAGCGCCGCCCGCGCCTCGGGGATGGTTACCTCGCCCGGGGCCTGGTAGCCGGGGATCGGCGCACCAAAGATCAACTCGAACTCGGCCGGCGTGGCGATCGCCCAGCTGCGGTAGGCCAGCATCACGGCATACAACCGCTCGGCGATGTCGCGCTGCTCGTGCTCGGCAGCGGCAGCGCGAAGTGCGTGGGCAAGGGCACGGTAGGCATCAACGATCAGGTCGGTGATCAGCGCATCACGGTTGGGGTAGTAGTAGTAGATCGCCGCCGAGCTCAGGCCCATAGTGCTCGCCACCGCGCGCAACGAGAGGCTGGCCGCGCCAGCTTGCGCCATATGGGCGCGGGCAGTCGTCTTGATCTCATCGCGCACGGCGGCGCGCTGTCGTTCTTTCCGTTCGCTGCGCATAACACTCCAGGCTCCTACGACCGGGCCACTGCCGGCGTGGCTGGCAACTGGAGCCGGTACCACGCCAGGGTCCGGCGGATCGCGTCCACGGTCGGCGTCGGTAGCAGGCCAAAGGTCTGCGTAAAGTGCGTGCTATCGACGACGAAGGGTCGCTCGAATTCGTAGAGCATCTCGACACTCTGCCGAGCCTCGGGAATCACCAGGCCGCCGAGGGTCAGTAGCAGGCGACCCATGGTACGGATCTTCGGCGTCTGGCCCAACTCATGGTAGATCAGGCCGATCAACTCGCCCTGGGTGAGCGGTGCGGCCGTGGGCACGTGCCAGTGGCGCCCGAGGGCCTCGTCCCGTTCACCAAGGATGGCCAGCGCTTCGCCGAAGTCCTCGATGTAGGTGTAACTGTGGGGCTGATCGAGCCGACCGATGGCCTCGGCGGTCTTGCCTTGCAGGGCGGGAAGAAAGACGCGCTCGCCAAGGGTCGAGCCGTGGACACCAGGACCAAAGAAGTCGGAGCCACGCGCCGAGGCCGTGCGCAGCTTGCCGCTCCGGTGGGCCGCCGCAACCTGTTCGGCCATCCTAGCGCGCACCCGGCCCTTGCGTGTGTGAGCGGCATAGGGCAGATCCTCATGGATCCGGCCGTCCACCACTCCATACATGTACAGGTTCTCGGCGACAATCAGCTTTGCCCCGCTAGCCGCCACGCCCTCGATAATCGCAGTTTGCAGCGGCTCGAACTTCGTCGTCCACTCGTGGTAGGCGGGCTGGGCGCACTGGTAGACTGCGACCGCCCCCGCAGCCACACTCGCTAGCGCCGTTGGATCAGCGAGATCGGTGCGCCATACCTCGGCATCTGCCGGTACAGCAGCATGGCCACTGCGGTTGACCAGCCGCACTCGATGCCCGCGCCGCAGCAACGCCGCGGCCGTTGCCAGACCGAGCGGACCCGTCCCCAGCACCACGTGTAGCTCGTGCGTGTTCATCGCCTCACTCCTTTAATCGGTGGTAGGATTTTCTTCTGCTGTTATTTTATCATCGATTAGTATTTTGTCAAGTGCCAATCATTTCGGGCAGGGTGTGCCGCATACCTACCGGGCCGCCGCCGCAGTAGTTAAGATCGTTTGACAATCTATGATGACAAAAGTCTCATCTATTAGCAACGACTTTGCTATCAAATGATTACGCTGAGTTGGTAGTATGCAAGCGTGTTCGGCCTATTGGGCGGTTCCTTCCATTTGTTATAATCTTTTGCGGAAGGAGCCGCCGATTACGCCCATGTCCGGGCGTAACGACCAACGACGAGCATCACGCCGTCGCCGGACGTCGATATGGCCGCCTGGCGCTGGTACTGGCCGCGTACCGCCGCCACTTGTTGCTGTTGAGGCCTTACGAAGGAGCTTGCTATTATGCGCAAAGCCACGTCCGTCCTGCTCTTGACCGCTGCACTCTCTGGACTCACGGCCTGTAGCCAGGTCAGTCAACCACCGGCTGACGTCGTGTCGCAGGCGACAACGGTAACCCTGCCCGCGATCCCGGCCAGCGGCGCGGTGCTCGCTGAGGGGAGTGTCGTTCCAGCCATCAGCGTTAACCTCAACTTCCAAACGAGCGGGGTCATCGCTGAACTCCTTGTCAAAGAGGGCGACAAGGTGCGGGCTGGCCAGCCCCTGGCCCGCCTGGATACGCGTGACCTTGCGCTGGGTGTTGAGCAGGCGCAGGCCAACCTTGAGCAGGCGCAGGCCGACTACAACCGGCTGCTCGAGGGCGCCCGACCAGAACAGATTGCCGCAGCCCAGGCCGAACTCAAGCGCGCGCAGGGCCAGTTCCAGACCGTCCAGAGCAGCGTCAGCGCAGCCGATATCGAGTCGGCCCGCTCCGAGCTCGAAAGTGCCCGGGCACGCCTCCGGCAACTCGAGGCTGGCCCGCGGGAGCCCGAAATTGCATCGGCTCGCGCCGCGATCGACCAGGCCCGCGCTAATCTGACCACCCAGCGCGATAACCTGTCACGCGCCAAGAGCGATGCCGAGCTCAGGCTGCAGACCGCAGCAAACGCGGTCCGCAACGCGCAGGACGAGTACAGCCGGATCTACTGGCGCAATCGCCAGATTGAGCGCGTGCGCGATCTGCCTCCCGATGAACGGGACGAGGAGGCCGTTGCCGCACGGGTCGTCGCCGACGCCGAGACGGGTCTGGCCCAGGCTCGCCTGGCCTATGACCAGGCGAAACTGGCCGAGCAGAGTGGCATTGAAGCCGCCGAGGCCCAACTCCGCGATGCCCAGGCCCGCTACGACTTGCTGGTCAGCCCGGCCACCGCCGATGCGATCGCTGCAGCCCGCGCCCAGATCGCAGCCGCACAGGCGCGCCTCGATAACCTGACCGGTAACCGACGCGAAGGCGATCTGGTTGCCGCCCAGGCTGGCGTGAGCAGCGCCGAGGCCCGGCTGGCTGAGCTCCAGGCTCCACCAACTGACGCGACGTTGAGCGTTTCTGCGGCCCGTATCCGGGGCGCCGAGGTGAGCTTGAAACAGGCCCAACTGGCCCTCGAGCGCGCGACGCTGAAGGCGCCGATCGACGGGACGGTGGCCCAACTCAACCTGAAGGTCGGCGAGGTGCCGATTGCAAGCCAGCCCGCGATTGTTCTGGCCGACATGGGCAACTGGAAGATCGAGACCGGGGATCTAACCGAGCTCAGTATCGTTCGCATCCGCGAGGGCGATCAGGTGACGATCACCTTTGACGCACTACCTGATTTTGAACTCCCCGGCACTGTGCAGCAGATCAAGCCCATGGGCCAGAACCGCCAGGGCGACATCGTCTATACGGTGGTAATCACCCCCAACAGCTGGGACGATCGCCTGCGCTGGAACATGACCGCGATGGTCCGCATCGCCGGCGAGTGAGGCCACCTGCGTAGAGATATCGCTGCACGAGCAAGCGCCCCACTATGCCGTGGGGCGCTTGCTCGTGTGCGCATCAGGATCCAATCGCCGGTGCGCGCTCGAAGATGTCGTAGCCGCCGATGGTGGCCCGGAGCGTATAGCCGTACTCCTCGAAGAAGGGATGTACCCCGATCGGGCGAACGGCGGAGTAGGTAATGATCAGCGGTGGCGGTGTGCGGCGCAGGGTCGCAAGCAGTTCGTCGCGCGCACCGGGCAGGCGGTCCACCGGGTAATCATACACAAAGCGCGCGACCGGTCGACGCGCGGCGAGGGTGTAGATCTGTGGCTCGGCGGCCCAGACGAAGATCGGCTCGTCGGGCGGCACCCGCTCGCTCACGTAGGCAGCCACCTCGCTGGCCGGTGCAAAGAACTGCGCGCCATCCCAGGCGTACAGGGCACTGATTTGCGCGTCAGGCTCCAGCCTGCGCAGGGGCATAAGCTCGACCACGACGGGCGCAACGAGCGCCATGCTGGCGAGCAGCGCCACGCCAGGGGCCAGCCAGGGGCGGCGGGTCGCTGCAGCCAGGAGCCGGGCCAGGGCGGCGATACCCGCCCCGGCCAGCAGGCTGAGCAGGGGCACGGCCGCCAGGTAGTAGTGGGGGTAGGGCCGCAGACTCACCATTGCCGTGGCGAGCAGGGCCAGCCCCCACAACCCGACGGTCAGGTGCGCGGCCCACCAGCGCGCTGCGTCTCCAGACCCGTCTGCGGGCCGCGCCAGCGGCGCCACGCAGAAGCCCAGCAGGGCTGGCAGACTCAGGGTGAGCATCGGCGCCCAGATCGGCCAGAGCTTTGCGAGCGCCCAGCCCTGGGACAGGCTCTCGGCCGCGTAGAGCTGGTTGTAGCGGATCAGCGCCTCATAGGCCGCGCTGGAGGCGCCCTCAAGCGCCAGCCACAGCGCACACAGCCCCGGCAGGAGCAGCACGCCAGCCAGGCCCATGCCGGCGCCAGCGCCCGCTCGCACGCGGGGCCAGCGCGCCAGCAACGGCGCAAGCAGCAGCGGCCCGAGCAGCAGCAGCGCCACCGGTTTCGCCAATACTGCCAGCCCGATGCAGCAGCCCGCCCAGAAGAGCGGCCACACACGACCTTCCCGTAGCGCCCGCACGACCAGCAGGCACGCGACGGTCGCGGGCAGGGCCATGACCGCCTCGGTATTGAACGTAAGCCCCTGGAAGCGCCAGCTGCTGCCATAGGCCAGCATTGCAACCACCGCCGCCACGGCGGCCAGCGGGCCATAGAGCCGCCGGCCCAGGGCTAGCAGAACCCCGGCCGTCACCAGCAGGTAGAGCGTCGCCACCACCCGGATCGCAGTCACCGGATCGCCTGGGCTGACGACCGCCAGGGCGAAGACCGCGTAGACCAGCGGCGGCTTGTGGTCGAAGAGCTCATGGTACAAGGTATCGCCGGCCAGCCAGCGTTCGGCGATCACGGCATAGGCGCCCTCATCGCGTTCGAGCGGCATCTGATGCAGGGGCGCGCGGAGCCACCACGTCAGCCCTGCGGCGAGCAGCAGCACCGCAACCGGCCACCAGGATACGAAACGAGCACACTGCTCCGGGGCACTGGCCGACCTGTGCTGCATATGGTCCTCCGTAGTACTGCAACGAGGGTTGTCATACCGAGACCCTTTGCTCCGGCTACGCCTCCGCTCAGGGTGACAGGCGTAGAGCGTACTGATGCGGCAGAAGGCAAACCTTCGTTGTAGTAGTAGGCGGTAGGTTGTGGGGCGGCTGCACCTACAGGTAGCGGCTATCGATCTCAAGGCATCGCGCCCCAGCGAACGATCTGCTCGCGGCCCAGGAGGCCAAGCTGGACCTCGTAGGCGCTTCCCGCCTGGGCGGGGTGATACTCGATGCGTGCCCGTTCAAAGTACTGCACGTGGTACTCGGCGCCGGTGGCCGCGTCCCGTACCGGGAACGGCTCGTTGAGGGGCAGCCCCACCAGATCAAGGCCGCCCGCCTGCTCCCAGGCGCCCAGGAAGGGCGGACAGAGGCGCTGACCGGTCTCGGGGAAGAGCCGGCACTCGGCTGGCGCCTCGCTCTGCTGCGGCAGGGTACGCCAGTCCACGCCAGCCCGCTGCAGCGCCGCCTCGCCGAGACGGGTGAGTTGCACCTCATAGCTCGTGCCGCTCAACTCGGGGAAGTGCTCGAAGCGGGCGCGCTCGAAGTACTGCACCGTCCGGGGCCGGCCACTCCCCGGCTCAGGTTCGATCAGTTCCTCGGTCAGCGGATAGCCAAAGCGGGCGAGCCCGCCATGCGTTTCCCAAAAGGTGCGGAAGGCCCCATGCAGACTATGGCCCGTGACCTCGAAGAAACGGCCACCACGGGCCGGCGGGTCGTACTCAATGTAGAGCGGCGCCCCGATCGCTGCGGGGCGCAGCGTCAGCACCCCGTTGGCACTGCTCAGCACGTGCTGCACCTCGCCGCTCCAGGCGCGGACCAGGGCCTCGCGGCAGCTGCAGGCCACCTCGAGGGCTGGCACTACAAGTCCGGTGCGCCAGAGCACGTCTACGCGGCGGCCCTGACCGGAAAAACGATACCAGTAGACGCCGTCATCGCCGTCGCGCATCACCGCCTGCAAGGCTAGACCGGCCAGCATGTCGGTCATCGTCCGGTAGGCGACAAAGGCTGGCTTGCGCAGATCGCTGCGGCCCGTGTCGAGTGGATAGCTACGGCGCAACAGGCCGTAGTGGAACTCGACCTCACGCTCCTCATAGATGGGCTGCTCGTAGGGCGCGCCCGGGTCGGTATCATTGCGGAAGTCATACCAGAAGACCTTCTCGATGCTGGGGTGGACAAGCGCAGTCAGGTAGGCCCGCACCAGGAAGAAGGCCTGGGTGTCCGGGTCAACGCCAGGCCAGCCGCGGCTGGTCGACCAGCCGAGCTCTGTGAGCCAGACGGGTTTGGGGCCGTAGGTGCGCAGCAGGCCATCGAGGCGCTGTAACTCCTGGCGGAAGGTAAGCGAGTGATCGCGGCGCCAGGCATCACCCTCGGGGGCATCGGGGCGATAGGGATGGATGGCGATGATATCGACGTGGTTCCAGCCACCGAGCCGGCCCACCTGGTCAAGATACTCGAAGTAATCGTAGTGGTGCGGCGAGGGCAACTCGCTCCAGATGCTCGAGAGGCCACCCATCACGATCTTCGCCTCGGGGTCGGCGGCCAGGGCGGCGGCACGGCCCACTTCGAGGATGCGCACGAAGTCGGCAATGGTGTAGAGCCCGCTCTCGTAACCCGAGGCGGCCAGATTGGGCTCGTTCCAGAGCTCCCAGTGTTTGATCTGGCCACGTTCGCGGCCATAGCGGGCCACGGCGTTGTAGACGAAGTCGCCCCAATCGGCGAGCCACTCCTCGGGATGCGGATTCTTGCCCTTGAACCAGGCGGGGTTGTAGTCGAGCAGCCCGAGGAGCCTGATCCCGGCGCGGGCCTGGGCCGCGATCGCCAGGTCATAGTTGTAGCGACCAGTGTCGTCGCCGTCCCAGTCGTAGGGGCCGCCGGGCTGCTGCTGCACCCGATCCCAGAAGATCTCCTCCCGTTGCCACTGGATGCCGGCCTCACGCATCAGGGCCACGGCGGCAGGGATCTCGTCGGCGCGTACCCGGTTCCCCAGGGCCACGACCACACCAAAGGGGCTGCCCTTGTCCTGCCAGGGCAGGTCCTGGGCAACGACGGTTCGTGCCGGGCGATTGAGCGCGACAATCAGGGGCAGCAGGACGAGGACGACACAGAGTGAAAGACGGGTACGCATGGGCCCAGTATACTCCCTGCAGCCGGCTTGACAAGGTTTCAGGAGGCTGTCGGAATGGTTACGACAGGCTAACTGGTTCATCCGCCAAGTCATTTGTCATACTGAGCGCAGCGAAGCATCTCGGCCGGGACCCTTCGCTTCGCTCAGGGTGACACGGGACTTGC
>DAOUBZ010000435.1:0-2156 GCA_034432515.1 Chloroflexaceae bacterium
TTCTTTCGCCGGGTTTGGCGGCGTAGCCGCCAAACCCGGCGAAAGAACCCGGGGTTTGGGGCTTACCCCAAAGACTCTGCTCGCATGTTGCCCGCTACGACAGTTGGCGGTACAATATCGGGACGATCTGCGCGGCGTTGTTCAGCCTGGGAGCAATGGATGTTAACCTACGACGATCTGGTGACGGGGCTCGAAGATGCCTGGCTCGCGGTGGGTCTGCACGAGCACGCCTTCGTTGAGAGCGTTATTCCCGCCACGCACGATCGGACCTGCAAGATCGAGCTGTTCCCCGAGCACGATGAGCCGCTTACCCAGGCGAATATGCCGCCCTACCTCGAGCTGAACTTCAGCTGGACGGCGCTGCACCAGCTGCTTGCCGAAGGTCGTGAACTGCCGCCTGAGCCGCTTGACCTGACCTGGACCTATACGGCGACGGTGGTCAGCCAGCAGGAGCGCAGCGACACCGAACTGGTGCGCATGTTCCAGCGCGCCGTTCTGAGCGCCTTTCAGCGCTTCTACCCTGCCGAAGCCGCTGAGATGGAGCCGGTCGCGGTTGAGGTGCGCCGCGTCTATCAGAGCGGGCCGCAGCGCCTGCAGCTCGAGTACACCCAGCTGGTGAGCAGCACGGTCTCCGACCTGTTTGAGCTCTGGCCCGACCACGATCTGCAGAGCCTGCGCAGTGTGCTCCGCCTGGAGATGCAGCTGGCTGCCACGATCATCGCCAACCTGAGCGATGCCTTCAGTCCGCACGGGCGCGGCGGCTACCGCACCGTCGATGCCGCGTAGCCGGCGAGTAGCACCACGAGTGCTACGAGGCTTCCTGCGATCCACCCCTGCGCTTGCCGTGGCATACGTAGCAACGTCCCGAGTCCCAGCGCAACGACGACGATCGCGAGTGGCGGGAGCAACCAGCCGGCCAGCCCCACCGGCAGATTGTCCGCCGTTCCCGCGGCCAGAGCGCCGAGTACGGGCAGCGCGGCCACCAGCAGCAGCCCGAGGGTCCGCAACGCACCCGCGAGTCCTGGTGGCCCGCCGTTGATCAGCCGCGGCAGGGCCAGCAGCCACAGCGCGGCGCCGCTCACCAGCAGCGCCTGCGCCGGCCATGCCATGGGCCAGCGCAGGAGCCGCGTGAGCTCAAGCCCGCCTACTGCCACCGTCATCGCCAGCGCGGCGACCAGGAGCAGCCCGTAGTCGCGAACCAGTTCGGTGGGCGCCCTGGCGCTGCCGGCGAGCATCCGGGCCCGTGGCCACTCCAGCAGCACCAGGGTCACTGGCAGGTCGAGGCCATAGGGGAAGGTGCGCGCCGGCGCGAGAGGCAGCAGGCTCAGCGCCACCAGGGGTGGGACGAGCTCCAGCATCGCGCCCGGCAGCAGCAGGGGCGCGGCAGGCCCGGTGGGAACCGCGCCGCAGCGGGCCAGCCAGCGCCCCAGCAGCCAGCTCGCCACCAGGGCGAAGAGGCCGCCCGGATAGATCAAGAGCCGTGACCACGCCAGACCCAGCGCGCCCAATAGTTCGCCCATGGCGTATCCCGTTGTCGTAGGGGCGCCCCACCGTGGGCGCCCACACCCCACCGTGGGCGCCCACGAATGTCCGTTGATTGTGGTTCGTCCCTGGCGTGGCGAAGGGGTATTGGGACAGGGCACACGGCATCGGGGCGGACACGTTGGTCCGCGGCGCCCCTACGGAGGGCGGACTGACGGGCCATTGTGGCGCCGCACCCCCGGTCGCCTGATCGCCTTCACGCCTGCTCACCCGGTCATCCCGCGACCGTCAGGCCGAAGCATTCGCCCCAGGCGCACACCGGGAAACGGTGCCCCGCCGTGGCGAATGCTTCGGCCCTACCGCTGCGCTGGCGGGCCATTGCGGCGCGGCACCCCCGGTCATCCTCTCGCCTTCTCGCCTCCTCGCCTCCCCGCGTTACGCCTCCCGGCGGAGCGCCGCCAGGCGCAGGGCCAGCCAGCACAGCGCGGCGAGGATCAGCATGAGCCCGGCCAGCGCGAGCGAGGGCAGCGTCGCCACCGGCTGCTGGCCCGCGTTCCGGGCGATCAGCCCGGCCCACGGCCAGAGCACGATCTCGCCAAAGGGCGTCAGCCCACCCTGCAGCTGGGCCACCAGCGGCCCCAGGAGCCCGAGCAGCACCAGCGGCGCGCCGAGCC
>DAOUBZ010000436.1:0-8601 GCA_034432515.1 Chloroflexaceae bacterium
GGAGAGGGGCCTGCCCTGAGCGTAGCCGAAGGGGGCAGGGGGGTGAGGGCACGCAGCGCATCAGGACGCCATCCGCCAAAAAACCTACCCCCAAAAGTCGACCCATCCCCGGTCACCCGGTCACCCGATCGCGTCCTCGCCTCCCCGTGTCACCCGGTCATCCCACGGCGGCGTCAGGCCGACGCATGCGCCACCGGGTGGCGCCGGTTCCCGGGATGCGCCGGTGGCGCATGCGTCGGCCCCACGGTGTCACACCCCCGGTCGCCGCATCACCCCGTCCTCGCGCCCTCGCGCCCTCGCGTCCTCGCATCACCCGGTCACCCCTTCAGCAGCCACGTGACCACGGCGGGGAAACGCTCCGCCCAGGCAGCCTCGTGGTGCTCGGCGTTCTTCGCCTCGTGGTAGCGGAGTTGCCCCTTGCCGTAGCCGCGCGCCGTCAAGAGGCGGCGCAGCTTGCGCGTGGTCTTCAGCAACTCCGGACGCTCTGCCGTCCCCACCGAGAGGTAGATCCGGCCCGGGTTGCCCGTTGTTCGCTCCAGGTCGGCAAAGATCGCGCCATTGGCAAACCAGAGCGCCGGGCTGAGCACGCCGGCCAGGCCGAAGCTGTCGGGGCGATGGAAGAGCGCGTACAGGCTGATCAGGCCGCCCAGCGACGAGCCGATGATGCCGGTGTGCTCCGGCTCCGGGCGTGTGCGGAAGCTGCGGTCGATGAAGGGCTTGAGCGTATCGGCGATGAAAGCCAGGTAGGCACTGCCCAGGCCCATGCCGTGCTCGGGGTCATCGAAGGGGCTGTACTCGGCGAGCCGCCGCTCACCCATGTTGGCGATGCCGACCACGATCGCCTCGATCCCACGCCCGGCCAGGGTCTCCATGGTCTCATCGACCGCCCACTCCACGCCGGCATAGCTCGCCCCCCGGTCGAAGAGGTTCTGGCCGTCGTGCATGTAGAGCACCGGGTAGCGGTCCATGCCCGTATCGTAGCTGGGCGGCAGGTAGATGCTGATGTCGCGCCGGTTGTCGAGTTGCGGGCTGACGAAGCCCGCCAGGGTGATGAGCGTGCCGACGACCGTGCGCGTCTCCGGTGGCGGGCCGCCGAGCAGCGGCGTCATGGCCGGCGGCGCCGCCGTCTCGACCCGGCCGTACTGGGCGGCCCAGGCCACCCCATCCTGGCTGAGCAGCGCCACCGAGCGGCCCTGTAGCACATATGCGGCTCCCGGTGGCAGCGGCGCCTCGTCGCACCCCTCGGGGGCCGCCGTGTCCAGGAGCGGCGTCCAGCAGGGGCCACCCGCCGCGCCGGGCAGGGTGAAGGCGATCGACTCGTGGTGGGCGTTCAGCAGGACGAGCAGCACGTCGTCGCGTAGCAAGTGGCCCTGGTCGTCGTACTCCTCCATGAGCTGGCCGTTGAGCAGCAGGCCCACACAGCGCACCAGGCCGTGGCTCCAGGTCTCATCGTCCATCTCGACGCCGTCGGGCCGGTACCACTCGATATCCTTCACCGCCTCGCCGTGGATCTCGCGGCCCTGGAAGAAGGTGGCACGGTGCAGCACCGGGTGAGCCTTGCGCAGGGCGATCAGCCGCTTCGTCCACGCGAGGATGGCCCGGCGGTCGTCGTCCAGCGCCCAGTCCATCCAGGCCACCGGGTTGTCCTGGCAGTAGACGTTGTTGTTGCCGCCCTGGGTGCGCCCGCGCTCGTCGCCGTGGAGGATCATGGGCACGCCCTGGGAGAGTAGCAGCGTCGTCATCAGGTTGCGCTGCTGCTGCAGGCGCAGCCGGTTGACCGCCGGGTCGTCGGTGGGACCTTCGACGCCGCAGTTCCAGGAGTTGTTGTGGCTCTCGCCGTCGTTGTTGTTCTCACCATTGGCAATGTTGTGTTTCTCGTTGTAGCTGACCAGGTCGCGCAACGTGAAGCCATCGTGGGCGGTGATGAAGTTGATCGAAGCGTGAGGGCTACGCCCGCTCTGCTGGTAGAGATCAGAGGAGCCGCTCAGGCGGTAGGCCAGCTCGGCCACCTGGGCCTCGTCGCCCTTCCAGAAACGGCGCACCGTGTCGCGGTACTTGCCGTTCCACTCGGCCCAGTTCACCGGGAAGTTGCCCACCTGGTAGCCACCCGGCCCCACGTCCCAGGGCTCGGCAATCAGCTTGACCTGGGCCAGCAGCGGGTCTTGCTGGATGGTATCGAGAAACGAGGAGAGCTGGCCGCCCTCGTATAACCCGCGCATGAGCGCCGCCGCCAGGTCGAAGCGGAAGCCGTCCACATGCATCTCGCTCACCCAGTAGCGCAGGCTGTCCATCACCAGTTGCAGCACCCGCGGGTGGACGATGTTGAAGGTATTGCCGGTGCCGGTGTAATCCATGTAGTAGCGCCTGTTGCCGGGCACGAGCCGGTAGTAGGCCGCGTTGTCGATGCCACGGAACGAGAGCGTCGGGCCGAGGTGGTTGCCCTCGGCAGTGTGGTTGTAGACCACATCGAGGAAGACCTCGATATCGGCGGCGTGGAGCGCCTTGACCATCTGCTTGAACTCGCGCACCTGGTCGCCCGGATGGGCGCAGTGCGAGTAGCGGGTGGCGGGCGCAAAATAGTTGATCGTATTGTAGCCCCAGTAGTTGTTCAGCCCCTGATCCACCAGGTACCGGTCGTTGGTGAACTGGTGCACCGGCAGCAACTCGATCGCGGTGACGCCCAGTTCCTGCAGGTAACTGACAATCGCCGGGTGAGCCACGGCGGCGTAGGTGCCGCGCAGCTCCTCGGGGATCGCGGGGTGTAGCATGGTCAGGCCCTTGACGTGGGCCTCGTAGATCACACTGTCGTGCAGCGGGCGATTGGGCCGCCGGTCGCCGCTCCAGTCAAAGGTGGGATCGACCACCACGCAGCGCGGCATGTACGGGGCGCTGTCGCGCTCGTCGTAGGAGCAGTCTTCGTCGGGGTGGAGGATGGTGTAGCCGTGGGTGGCATCGTGCCAGCGGATCTCGCCATAGAGCGCCCGGGCATAGGGGTCGATCAGCAGCTTGTGCGGGTTGAAGCGGTGGCCATCCTCGGGCGCATACGGCCCGTGGACGCGATAGCCGTAGAGCTGGCCCGGCTGCAGATTGGGGATGTAGATATGCCAGACCAGGTCGGTCTGGGTGCTGACCGGCACGCGCACCAGTTCACGGGGCGCGGCTGGCGTGTCGAAGAGGCAGAGTTCAACAGCGGTCGCATTCTCGGAAAAGAGGGCGAAGTTCACGCCCGATCCATCCCAGGTGGCCCCCAGCGGGTAGGGCAGGCCAGGGCGAGGGTTGGTCACAGCGCCTCCTCAGCTAGCACAGTGCATGACGATCGTATTGTAGCACTGTCCAACCCAGGGCCTGTACCACGTCCACCTCCCGCGGTGGGATGCGGGGCGGCTACGCTGTCCGACCAAGGGTTTTCTCGTTGGTATTGGCGGCGTAGCCGCCAATACCAACGAGAAACCTTGGCTCTAGGGTGATGCTATACTTGAAAGCCATCCGCTACCTGGCTGGGAGATCTCCGTAATGACTGACCTGCTCGGCAACCTTGTCGGCAATTACCAGCTCGAAGCGCTGCTCGAGACCACGCCAGCCGGCCCGCGCTACGCTGGTCGTCACGTCCGGCTCCAGCGACCCGCCAGTATCAAGCTCTTCGACCCGGCGCTGACCGCCACACCCGCAGCCCGTGCTGCGCTGCTGGACACGCTACGCCGGGTCACTGCCCTGCGCCATCCGCACCTGGTCGAGGTGTTCGACATCGGCGAGAGCGATCATCGCTTCTTCCTGGTGACCGAGCTCCTGCCGGGTGGCAGTCTCCGCAGCCTGCTGCAGCGCCTGCAGAGCGTCCAGGCCCGCACCCCGCTCGCCAGTGCGCTGACCCTCGCGCGCCAGGCTGCCACGGCCCTCGCCGCCGCCCACAGCCACGGTCTGCTACACGGCGCCATCCGTCCCGAGATACTGCTGCTCAGCGCCCCCGGCGCGACAGGCACCCTGAAGGTGAGCGACCTCGGCCTCGCGTCCCTCTTCCCCGCCGAGGCCACGGCCGCGCCGTCGTATCTCACACCCGAGCAACTCCGTGGACTCCCCGTGGACGCTCGCAGCGACGTCTACGGCCTCGGCACCGTGCTCTACGAGTTGCTGATTGGCGCGCCACCCTTCGGCGCGGCCACACTGGAACAGGCGGCCGCCAGCCACCGGCGCGCCCGGCTGGTCCCGCCCCGGGTCGTACGCCCGCAGATCCCACTTGCCCTGGAGACGGTCGTGCTCCGCTGCCTGGCCAGCGACCCGGCGGAGCGCTTCGCCAATGGCGGCGAGCTGGCCGAGGCGCTGCGCCAGGCCGAGGCAGCCATGCCGCGCCCAACGCCGGTAGCCGCGCCACCAGTGCAGAGTACCCCTGCCGACCACGCGCCGCTGCTCAACGACCTGCTCGGCGCTGCACCGACACCACCCGCCGAACCGGCCCCCGCCCGGAGCGGGCCGCAGGTTGCGCTGCAACTCGAGCAGCAGCAACTCACGCTCACCCCCGGGCGGCCGGGCATCATCAGCGCACGGGTGCAGAACCTGGGACCAGTAGCCGATCGTTTCAGCCTGGCGCTGGAGGGCGTTGCCGCCACCTGGGTGCGCGAGGGTGACCCGCCGGTCGAGCTTGGCCCCGGCGCCAGCACCCCTATGGCGCTTGTCGTCACCGTGCCGGCCGCGGCCAGCGCTGGCGCCGGCGACTACCCGGTGGTTGTGCGCGCGCGGGCGCTGGCCCAGGCCACATCGGCCACGGCACGCCTGGTGCTCACCGTGCGCCCCTTTGTGGCCGCCACGCTTACCATCGCACCGGACGAGGCCGCGGGCCAGGTAGAGGGCGACTATCGGCTCACGCTGCGCAACGAGGGCAATGTCGCGGCCAGCTTCCTGCTCAGCGCCGAGGATCCGCAACGCCTGCTGGCCTACGAACTCGGCCAGGAGACCGTCCAGCTCGCCCCCGGCCAGACGACCGGTGTGCCGCTCACGGTGGTGGCGCCACGCCGGCTGTTCGGCAGCCCCGAGGGTTTCCGCTTCAGCGTATTCGCCGAAAGCGAGGGGGCCGAGCCGGTGGAGGCGCAGGCCGAGTTCGTCCAGACGCCCTGGCTGCCCGCCTGGGTGCCCCTGGCCATCGCCATTGCGGCGCTGCTTGGCGTGCTGCTGATCGGCTTCCTGCTCAACCGGGAACGGGGCGGCGAGCCGCCCATCGTCAGCGAGCCGCCGACCGCCGTGCTCGCGCCGCAGCCCGGCGCGCCGGTGGTGATCGTTTTCACCGTCGAGCCGGCGGTGGTAGCGCCGGGCGAGCCGGTGAACGTGAGCTGGGCGGTACGCGACGCCGAGCGGGTGACGATCGACCAGTTTGGTGATGTGCCGCTCAGTGGGCAGCGCACGTTCCGCCCCGAGACGACCACCGACTTCCGCCTCGTGGCGACCGCCGGCAACCAGGAGACGGTCAGCATCCAGCGCGTCCTGGTGGCCGAGGCCACCGCCGCCCCCGAGGCCACCGCCGTGCCAACGCTCGAACCGCCACCGACCCTGGCACCGCTGCCGCCCCCCGCGCCCACGGCGACCACCCTCCCACCGGTGGAGGGCGCCACGCCCCCGCCGGCGGTACCCGGCTCGATCGCGCTCATCGAGCTCGCCCCAGAGGCGCGCTGGGAGACCGACGCCGGCCCGATCTTCTACGGCAGGCCAGCCGAAAACGCGGAGCAGGGTGGCTGGGCCGCTACTGCCACCCAGGTGGCGCTCGAAAATGGCAGCATCGCCCCGCTGGCATTGCTCACCGTTCCACGCGGTGCCGCGCTAACACCCGGGGAGGGCCAGTTGGGTCGCCGGGTCAGCGGGCCGTGGATCGAGGCCCGCTTTGCGTTGCCCCAGATTCAGGCCGGTCAGTTCTTCCTGGCCGACATCGGGTTCGCCCAGGGCGCCGCCGGACCTGGTCTCGACGTGCTGGTGAGCTTCAACAACGAACTGCTCTACGAGGGGCGCGTCCTCCCCGACGGAGCACTCACCGCGATCAGCGCCGACCTGGCCCCCTACGTCGGCCGCGCGGGGCAGCTCATACTGCGCGTGAGCGTCGCCAGCCCCGCAGACGACAGCGCCCCGGCGCCCCAGGAGCTCTACTGGGTGCAACCGCGCATCGACCTGCCGCCCCGCCCCGCCGGGGCGCCATTATACGAGGCGCTCCTCGTTCTCCAGCGTCACCGGGGGCAAGCGACGCTGGCTAGCAGCCCGATTCACGACTTTCACCGCACCGCGGAACACTGACCCCGGCTCAAACACGATGTCACCTTCGACGGTGAGCGCGGTACAGGCTACCAGCGATGGCGGCACGGGGAAACGGGCCTCAAAATCGTCGATCAGCGTGTAGAAGTCCGGGTCGAGGCTGATCACCAGGCTTCCATTGCTGGCGGCTGAGCTCGGTCGCAGCCGTGCGTCGTCGTCAAGCGTGTAGCGGTCCGAGCGGAGCGCCAGCAGGTCCGCGCAGGTCTTCACCGGCATAAAGCGCGTGCGGGGCACCTCCACGGCCTCGGCCTCGGGGAACACCTCGATCGCCGCGCCCATCGCCGTCTCCAGTTGGTAGACCTTGGGCGAGTCAGGGTCACGCGGATCCAGCGTCTTGCGGTTCCGGATCAGGGGCAGCTTCACCACATTGTGCCCCTCTTCGATCAGCGCCTTGAGCCGCTGCAGGTTCACCCAGATGTTGTTGGTGTTGAAGTAGCGGTGGCGACGGATGTCCTGAAAGGCGTCGAGGTCTTCCTCGGGACACTGGGCCACCTCGCGCAGCGTCAGCCGTCCATCGGGGAGGCGCGCCAGATGGCCGCCCTTGCGATCCGCGCTGGTACGGCCGGCGACTTCCATGAGAAACGGGAGCTGCTTCTCGGCGAAGTAGCCGAGCAGGGCCGGGTCGAGGGTCGCGCCGAGGTTGTCGGCGTTGGAGATGAACAGATACTCGTAGTCGTAGCGCAGCAGCGTCTCCAGCAGCCCCGAGGTCACCAGGGCGATGTAGACCTCACCGTGGCCCGGCGGGCACCACTCCAGATTGGGATCGGCGGGCCACTCCGCCGGGCGCAGCGTCTCCTGCAGCACCTTGGGCACCTTGGCCTGCAACATCGTCGCCGGCACGGTGCTCTGCAGCGCGGGATAGCGGGCGAGGACCTCGCAGGTGTCGGTGTCGGTATTGAAGCTGTTCATGAAGATCAGCGGAATGGTGCACCCGTAGCGGGTCCGGTCGGCGAGATTCTGGCGGGCGATGATATCGAGAAACGAGAGGCCGTCGTGGGCGATCAGCACCGACTTGGCTCGTTCCAGGCCCATGCTGGTGCCCAGCCCGCCATTGAGCTTGAGCACCGCCGCCCGGTGCAGGGCCGCGCGTCCCGCATCGGCATAGGTGGCCAGGTCCGCCAGGGCCGGCAAGCCATCGACTGGCTGGATGCGGCTCTCCGGGACGAGGCCGGTCTCACCGCGCACCAGGGCGTTGTAGTAGTAGTGGAAGTTTTCGATGACCACCTCTTCGATCCCTTCGCGGCGCATGCGCGCTTCGAAGGGCGCGAAGTCGACGGTGAGCGGCGTAGTCATGGCCTGTCCCTTCTCCAAGGCAGATATCGGCGCGTTGCGCGCTCTCCAACGCATTATACGGAGGCGAGTTTCCATCGTGGCTCCTCTGCGCCGGGCAGCACCATAGAGCCAAACGCCCTGAACGGCGTGCTGGATACGCCGGCTGAGTGTACTGTCATCCCAGCTCAGTCCGGTGGCCACTGGCCCCGGGCGCGCAACTCGGTGGACGAAATGTCGGCGCGGAAGAGCGCTTCGGGAATGGGCGTGAAGAGGTCGGCGTAGTCGGCGGGGAGCGCCAGATCGGCCAGGGTCTGGAAGCGCCCGTCCACCAGGCGCCCGGCGACGAGGAAGGAGCAGCCGGCCGCGCGGATAGCGGCCAGGGCCGCCCGTAGTTCGGGCTCGCCGTCATAGTAGCGCGGCGCAACCAGGCGCACTGCCGTGTCATAGCCGAGCACGAAGCGCCGCCCGGGGTAGAGCAGCGCCTTCTGCACGAACAGCGGCGCTCGTGAGAGCACCAGCGTGTGGCGCCCGGCAAACTGGGCGGCCCGCCGCACGATCTCCTGGGGCTCGAGCTTCCCCTTGTCGGCGTTCAGCACCGCCAGTTCGAAGGCCACGGGCAGCCCGCTGAGTTGCGCCGCCGCCGCGGCCATGCGCTCGTGCCCCTCGTGTAGCGGGTTGAACGCCCCGGAGAGGATCAGCCCCTGCGGCGGATCGTCCACCCGCAGCGCGCCATCGGGTGTGATGGTCAGGGTCGCGATCCGCCCGGCGAGCAATTCGTCGATTGCGTGTATCTGTGCCATTGATGTATCGTAGCAAATCCGCCTGCATCGTCGCAAGTCGCACCTGCCGCACCGCCGGGCCGCGGGCATGAATGGCACGTCCCCCGTGGCGGGGACGCCACCGGGGACGCGGCGCGCCGCGGGTCGTGCCGTTTGCCACGGGGCGGGTGGGGCCTCTCAGGGGTAGGTTTTTTGGCGGATGGCGTCCTGATGCGCTGCGTGCCCTCACCCCCCTGCCCCCTTCGGCTACGCTCAGGGCAGGCCC
>DAOUBZ010000437.1:0-1561 GCA_034432515.1 Chloroflexaceae bacterium
CGATCCACGCTGCCGAGGGGCGGGTGGAGTTGCGCTGTAGCGGTGAGGCCGACCCCGAGGCGGTGCGGACTGCTGCGGCCGCCTTCCAGGCGCAGACCGGGCTGCGTCTGGTGATCCGGGCGCCGGGGCAGAGCGCGCCGCTGGCGGTCGCCGCGGAGGGCGAGCGCTTCACGCCGCCGCCCGGCACACGACCCAGCGAGCTCAACTTCGCCCTGAACACGGCACGGAGCTGGTTCGGGCCGGCGAGCGGCTGCTACAAAGCCAGCGCCGACCAGGCCAGCCTGGTGGTGACCCTGCGCTTCCACTTCCCCGCGGCGGCGCGGGCCAGGTACGCCGAACAACTGGCCGACCTGGCCGCCTACATCGGCTGGACGGTCCAGCTCTGGCCGCAGCCGCACCAGGAGGCGCTCATGCAGGCGGCGCGCGCAGCCTTGCCGCCCGGGCTCGCGCCGCTGGGTGCGCCGGCCATCCAGGCCGCCAGCCGCGAAGTGGTGGTCAAAGTCCAGGGCACCGCCGCGGAGGAGGCAATCACAGCAGCGGCGCAGTCCTTTGCCGAACGCACCGGGTGGAAACTCACCCTCCGCGAGGGGCGTTGATAAGTCAAAGATCACACCCTACGGTACCGTTTTGCTGGACGGTCGACGACGCCACCCTCCACGCAGCCGGGACTATGCCGCGCTCGCTTGCCCGCATCCCCTCCCGTGTACGCTTCCGGTACGCCTCCTCTGCTACAGTATCCACCGGATACCCGACAATCATCGGCTACTGTGCGAGAGGTGCCACGATGAGTGATGCGCTCGACGAGACGCTTGAGCAGGACCCGGAAGCCCTGCGCCGTGAAGTGCGCCAGCTGCGCGAGCAACTGCAGCGCCTGGAGGCGGTGATCTCCGAACTGGCCGTACCGGTGGTCCCGCTCCTTGAGGGGGTGATCGTGCTGCCGCTGGTGGGCAGCCTCGATACGCGGCGCGCCCAGCAGGTGATCGAGAGTCTGCTCACCGGCATCGCCGAGCAGCAGGCCGACGTGGCGATCATCGATATCACCGGCGTGCCAATCGTCGACACTCAGGTCGCCAGTTCGCTGGGGCAAGCCATCCGCGCCGCCAGCCTGCTGGGCGCCCGGGTGGTGATCACCGGCATCGGGGCGCGCATCGCGCAGACCCTCGTCGCGCTCGACATCGACTTCTCCAGTGTGACCACCTGCGCCAATCTGCGCGATGGGATCGAGGCTGCCCTGGCCCTGAATGGCATGCACATCGCCCGCGGCTGATCGGGTGCTGCGTCATGTTGATACCGCTGGCGAATGATCGCGGCCGCCGGGGCCGGATGGGGCGGCCACGGTGGGCCGGATCGGGCGGCGCGGGGACGCGATGGCGCGGGGACGCGATGGCAGGATGCCAGGATGCCGCGATGGCGGACCGGAGGGCCGAAGCATGCGCCCACCCCGCCGCGGCGGCCCCGGGGTGGTGCCGTCTCTCAGGGGTAGGTTTTTTGGCGGATGGCGTCCTGATGCGCTGCGTGCCCTCACCCCCCTGCCCCCTTCGGCTACGCTCAGGGCAGGCCC
>DAOUBZ010000438.1:0-7807 GCA_034432515.1 Chloroflexaceae bacterium
CCCCACCCCGCCACGGGGCGACCGGGTGACATGAGGACGCGAGGATGCGGGTCGCGGCGGGCTGACGGAGGGCGCGGGCGATCCACCATAGACGCCCACGAACATCCAGGTGTCCCGGGTCATCGTGGTGTGCCGCGAACGGGTCCTGAGGCAATACCATTCAGTATTGGGTACTGGGGCGACCACGCTGGGTCGCCCCTACGCATGGCGGAATGGTGGCATCGAGGGCCGTGTGACCTGCCCGATCAATGTGACAACACGACGGTCACCCCGTCACCCCCTCACTCGCCGAGCACCACCCGCTCGAGGGTCACGCTGTCGAGGAAGGTTTCGTCCACCTCGGCGCCACTGCCGGGCCGGCCGGGTACGCTGAGCGTGCTGTCGGGGTTGAGGACAAAAGGGTTGAGCACGATGTCGCGGCGGAAGTAGCGGTCGCTGGCGCTGATATCGCCGGGCAGGGTGAAGTTTGGCAGGCTGGCCAGGGCCACGTTGGCCGCCCGGCCAATGCCCGTCTCCAGCATGCCCCCACACCAGACCGGCACGCCCGCCTCGGCGGCCATGTCGTGGATGCGCCGTGCCGCGCTGAGGCCGCCCACCCGGCTGGGCTTGATATTGATCACCCGGCAGGCGTTCAGTTCGAGCGCCCAGCGCGCGTGCTCCGGCGAGACGATGCTCTCGTCGAGGCAGATCGGGGTGCGCAGGCGGCGCTGCAATTTGGCGTGGTCGATGATGTCGTCATGGGCCAGGGGCTGCTCGATCAGCAGCAGGTCGAAGGCGTCAAGCTTGGCCAGGTGATCGGCCTGATCGAGCGTGTAGATGCTGTTGGCGTCTACCTGGAGCTTGAGCTGCGGCCAGGTCGCGCGCACGGCACGGGTCGGCTCGATGTCCCAGCCGGGCTTGATCTTGAGCTTGACGCGCTGGTAGCCGGCCTCCACGTAGCCGCCGACGACCCGCAGCAGGCTGTCGATGTCGGGCTGCACGCCGACACTCACGCCGACCTCCACCCGTTCGCGGACGCCGCCGAGCAGTGCGCGCAGGCTGCGGCCCTCCAGGCGCCCGAACAGGTCCCAGGTGGCGAACTCGAAGCCTGCGCGGGCCATGCGGTTGCCGCGCACGCGTGCAAAGGCCGTATCCACGTCTTCAGGGCGGGCAAGCTCGGCACCGAGGAGCAGTGGCGCCAGGATGTCGCGGGCCATCACCCAGGCCGTACCCTGGGTCTCCTCGTTGTACCAGGGGCCGGCGCCCACCGGTGCCTCGCCCCAGCCCGCGACGCCGCCGGCCCAGAGGCCCACAATCAGCGAGTGGTTGGCATACTCGCGCCAGCCGCTCGTCTCGAAGGGTGTGACAAAGGGCAACTCGATCCGCCTGATCTCGATTCGCTCGATCTGCATACGCCTGGCTCCTCGTCTCCACCGGGCGGGCAGTTCCTGCCCTGCTCCGGCGCGCTACTTCACCTCGAGCAGTTCGACCTCGAAGATCAGCGTGGCGCCGGGCGGGATCACGCCGCCACCTGCTCCGCGCTCGCCGTAGGCCAGTTGCGGCGGGATGACCAGCTGGCGTCGCCCGCCGACGCGCATCCCGGCGATGCCCTCGTCCCAGCCAGCGATCACCTGGCCGGCGCCCAGGCGGAACTCGAAGGGCTTCTGGCGGGCCATGGGGCGCGTAGGTAGCAGCGAGGTATCGAAGCGCGTGCCGTCGCTGAGCCAGCCTGTGTAGTGGACCACGGCGGTCGTTCCCGGGGTGGCCTCGGCTCCGCTGCCAGGCTCGAGGTCATAGTACTTGAGGCCGCTCGCCGTGGTGGTATAGGCCGCCGCCTCGACCGTGGCCGGCGCGGCGGGCGGCCCGCGGCGGATGTCGACCAGTTCGACCTCGAAGGTCAGGGTGGCATTGGGCGGGATGACGCCCCCTGCCCCGCTGGCGCCGTAGGCCAGCTCAGGGGGGATGATCAGGCGGGCCTTGCCGCCCTTGCGCATCAGCGCGATGCCCTCGTCCCAGCCTGGGATGACCGCGCCTTCGCCGAGCACGAACTGGATGGGGTCGCCGCGCGAGTAGGAGCTGTCGAACTCGGTGCCGTCGGCCAGGGTGCCGCGGTAATGCACATCGACGACATCGCCGGGCGCGGCCCGTGGACCGACGCCGGGCGCGAGTTCGAGATACTTCAGGCCACTGGGTGTGGTCACCAGCGTCTCCTCGCCGGCAGCGCCGGCTGCAGGGGTGGGCGGCGTGGCCGGCGCCTGCGCGGCGCAGGCCACGAGCAGCAGGGCGAACAGTATCGCCCCGAGGGTGGCAAGTAAACGGCTCATGGGTTTCCGCGATCGGTTTTCAGCGATGGTTTCAGCCAGCTTTCCAGTCAGGTAGGGGCGTGAGGCATGAGGCGTGAGGGGTCACGGTGTCACCTCCTCGCGTCCTCGCCTCCTCACACCCCGTGGGCCAGCGGCAGGAAGACCCGCCAGGCGGTAGGCTCGACCAGGTCGATCTCGAACAAGCGTGGCCAGCGCTTGCCGGTGACGAAGAGCCGGTCGCCCGCGGCGTCGTAGGCGATGCCGTTGAGCACCTCGGGTGGGAAGGGGCCGTACTCGGCTGGGGGGAGCAGCGCGCGCAGGCTGCTCAGGTCAAGGTAGGCAGTAACGCGGCCCGTCAGCGGGTCGATGCGCGCGATGCGCTCCGACTGCCAGATGTTGGCGTAGACCGCGCCGTTGATGTACTCCAGTTCGTTGAGCCAGGTGAGTGGCCCGGCGCTGCTGCGCACCTCCACCTGGCCGGTGATCGCCAGCACACCGCTGCGCATCGTCTCCTCCGGGTCGACGAAGTAGAGGTTTGCGGTGCCGTCGCTCATGATCAGCCGGGTGCCGTCGAAGGTCAGGCCCCAGCCCTCCACGGGCAACTGGCGGCCGGGTGGCGGGTAGCTGAACTCGCCGACGCGAGTGAATGCGCCGTCGGCAAAGCGGTAGATGAACCCGCGGCGGCTCTGCCAGGTGAGCTGGAAGATCGATTCACCCACCACGGCGATACCCTCGCCGAAATGCTCGGCCTCAAGCGGCAGCAGCGCCTCGACCGCGCCGCTCTGCAGTTCCACTACGCGCAGCGACGAGGCGCCGTTCAGGCCGGTGCCCTCGAAGAAGCGATCGCCATCGCGGTAGACCAGCCCCTGGGTGAAGGCCAGCGGGTCGTGCGGGTAGCTGTTGACCACACGGAGGCCGAGCACGGGCTCGCCAACCGCCGGGACGGCTGGGGGCGGTTGCTCCAGCGCGGCGGGCGGTGACGGGGCGACCTGCGCGGTCGGCGGTTGCTCCAGCGCGGCGGGCGGTGACGGGGCGACCTGCGCGGTGGGCTGGACAGCCAGCGTGGCGGGCGCGACCCGGCGGGGGGCGGCAGCGCAGCCGCTGGCAAGGATGGCCACGGCGAGGAGCGTGAGGAGCCGGGCACGTGCAGACTGTCGCATCAGCGGTCGATCCTCCAGGCAATTCCCGACGCATTGTACCCCAGCGTGGAGCGTGGGGCAACAACGGCGAGCAGCCCGGGCGCGGTTGCCGGATTGTCACCGCTGGTGAGCGGAATGCGCCGCACGAGGTGGCAGCGGGGCGCTACCATGAGGCTAGTGCCGCAGAGTAGCCAAAGGAGGCTGCCATGAACGTCACCCATGCTCCGCCTCGTCCGCAGCGCGTTCCTGCTGAGCAGGAAGTGCGCTACTACATGCGAACGCCGGCAGTGACGATCAACATCGCGGCGCCCCTCAGCGATGCCCTGGCCCTGATGCGCGAGCACGACGTGCGCCGCCTGCCCTGTGTGATCGACACGGGCGAACTGCGCGGCATCATCACCCAGGGCGATATCCGCGGCGCCGACGTGATGCGGATCGCCGGCCTCGACCCGCTCGATGTCGCCGAGGCCCTGCGCACGGTCAAGGTCTACGAGGTGATGACCGAGGATCCGATCGGCATTGCCCCCGAGACGGGGCTGCGCGAGGCGGCGATGCTGATGATCGAGAACAAGATCGGCGGTCTGCCCGTGGTTGATGAGAATAACCATGTGGTGGGCATCATCACCGAGAGTGATCTCTTCGAGATTCTCGTGCAACAGCTCGAAAACCACACGCCCTCGGTGTAAGCATTCGCTGTAACGCCCAGGAGCGGCTTGCCTAACATAGCCGGACCGCCGCGGCTGGCGTGGTTGCGGCAGCCCGGTAGCGAACGAGATCAATGCGCCTCAGCACGGTGGCACTGCCACCGCGCTGTGTTTTGTTGGTGTATGATACAGTGGCCGTTGTGGCTCATCGCGCTGCTTGTGCCCGACGGCGCGGTCTGGATCTACCATGAGACCTTTCTGCGGGAGTAGGCAATGGATCAGCGTGAGCGGGTGCGCCTGACGAGCATGGCTTCCTGCGCTGGCTGAGCGTCGAAGCTGGGGCCGGGCGCCCTTTCGAGCCTGCTGGCCGCGCTGCGCCTGCCGACCAGCCCGCAGTTGCTGATCGGGCTGGAGGTGAGCGATGACGCGGCGGTCTATCAGCTGGACGAGCAGACCGCGCTTGTCCAGACGGTCGACTTTTTCCCGCCGATCGTCGATGATCCCTACAGCTTCGGCGCAATCGCCGCGGCCAACGCCCTGAGCGACGTCTATGCCATGGGTGGGCGGCCCATCCTCGCGCTCGCGATCGCTGCCTTCCCCGAGGATCTCGACCCGGCGATCACCGCGGCCATCCTGCAGGGTGGCGCCGATAAGGTCGCCGAAGCCGGTGCGGTGGTGGCCGGCGGCCACACCGTGGTCGACCGGGAGCCGAAGTACGGCCTCTGTGTGACCGGGCTGGTTGACCCGGCGCGGGTGACCGCCAAAGCCGGGGCCCGGCCGGGGGATGTGCTGCTGCTCACCAAGCCGCTCGGCACCGGCCTGGTCACCACCGCCGCCAAGCGCGGCGAGGTGGTCGAGGCGCACCTGGCGGCCGCGACGGCGAGTATGCTGCGCCTCAATCGCCGCGCGGCCGAGCTAGTGGCTGATGTCGCCGTCCATGCCGCAACCGATATCACCGGCTTCGGGCTGCTGGGCCACGCGGCTGAGTTGGCCCGGCACAGCGGCGTGGGGCTGCGCGTGGATTCGGCGGCGCTGCCGCTGCTGCCGGGCGCACTCGCCTATGCGCGGGCCGCGATCGCCCCGGGTGGCCTGGGCCGCAACCGGCGTTACCTCGAGGCCGATGGCTATGTGCGCTACCACGGCGCGGTCGAAGAGGCGCTGCGGCTCCTGCTCTTCGACCCGCAAACCTCGGGAGGCTTGCTGTTCGCCGTTGCGCCCCCGGTGGCCGACGAGTTGCTGCAGCGCTTCGCCGCCGCAGGGGAGCCCTGCTGGCCGATCGGTGAGGTCGTCGCCGGGGCGGGGATCGAGGTGCGGTAGGGCCGGCTTGCCGCCCACTTGCGGCGCGTGCTACTATAGGACAGCGCGATCGCCATCACCCGGGTCGGGCGCCCGGGAGCGGAGCGGTCGTCCTGATGAGGGGCGCCGATTGGGCCAGCCCCTGGCTGGAGCAGGCCACCTATGCTCACCTGGCTGCGCAAATTGTTGCAGCTCGACGCTGAGGCGGCGATCGAGCTCGGTCCTGGCGAAGAGATCCTCTACGTCATCGGGCGCCACTGGATCGTGCTGCTCACGCGCATGGTGATCCCGGTGCTCGGCGTGCTCCTGTCTGGCGGCCTGGCGCTCTTTCGGGCCGCCGGCGGCACCTTCCTGGTGATCGAGTCCGAGGCGCCGATCGGCCTGGATGCGCTCAACTGGCTGCTGATCTTGATCGCTGCCGGGCTCGTGCTGATCTGGGCCGTGCTCTACGTCCGCGGCGCGAAGACGCGTACCCCGCGCCGCGTGATCCTCGGCGTCGCGGCCGTCGTGCTGCTGCTGACCTACTATCGCTACAATGGCGGGCGCGTCTTTGCGCTTGACCCCACGCTGGCCGCCGAGCAGAGCGCCGACATCTTCAATATTATGCTCATCCTGCTGGCGGTGATCAGCACCTTCATGATCCTCTTCACCTTCTACGACTGGCTGAACGACGAGTTGATCCTCACCAACCAGCGGGTTGTCTTCGATAATGACCAGGTCTTCATCCCGCGGCTGATCGAGCAGCGCGTCCAGGAGCAGATCTTTCTCGAGGATGTGCAGGATGTGAACGCGAAGACGAACACCTACCCGCAGCATATCCTCAACTATGGCACGATCGTGGTCAAGTCGGCGCGCTTCGGTGGCAATATCGTCTTCGAGTCGGCCAGTGAGCCGATGGAGATGCAGAAGCGGATCATGGACCAGGTGCGGGCGCTGCGTAAACGCAAGACGACCGATGACTATGTGCGCATGGTCGATGAACGTATCTATGGCAAGAAGGCGCCCAGGGGCAAGCTGACCACGGTGGTCAGGCAGACCCGGCCGGCCCGCGTGTTAAGCTGGCTCTTTCTGGAGAACCCCGAGATCGATGAGAAGACCGACACCTACACCTGGCGGCCCCACTGGCTGTTCCAGATCAAGGCGCTGATCGGGCCGTTCGTCCTGCTGATCGCGGGGCTGTTCGCCGTGGCCCTGCTGGCCCGGATCATCGAACCATCGCTGATCTGGGTCATCCTGGCCACGGGGTTTGTGGTGCTCGTGTTTGCGCTCTGGACAGCCTGGGAGGTGGAGGATTATCGCAACGACCGCTACATCCTCAATCTGACCAATGTGATCGACATTGAGAAGAAACCCTTCGGCCCGGAGGATCGGCGGCAGGCCAGCCTGGGGGCGATCACCAATGTGCGCTTCGAGACGACCTTCATCAGCAACCTGCTCGGCTATGGCGATGTGGTGCTGGAAACGGCGGGCGCCGGCGGCAAGTTCACCTTCCTGCGCGTGCCGCGCCCAAACCAGGTGGTGACGACGATCAACGAGTACATCGTGAACTTCCGGCGCGGCGAGCGTGAAAAGAACCTCAACGATACCCTCGATCTGCTCGTGCAGTACCACGAGGCCCAGAAGCGCTACAACGAGATCAATCCCGGCACCCCGTAGGACTACCGTTGTAGATCGTTGTATGGAGCCCCTGGTGAAGCTTCGGCCTCTGCTGCTGCTACTCGGCCTGCTTGCCCTGCTGCTTGCCCCCGTGCCGGCCAGGGCCCAGCCACAACCCCCGCTGACCATCGATGTCCAGGCCGGCTACGATGGCGCCGGCCTGTACCGGGTCGGCCACTGGTTCCCCGTGGTCATGACCGTCGCCAATACGGGCGGCGATAGCCTGGCTGTGGTCGAGTGGCGCTTCCCCGGCGACGCCGATGGTGGGTTCCGTCACCTGGTCGACCTGCCGCGCGGCGCGCGCAAGCGCCTGCTGCTCCCCGTGGTGAGCTCGGAAGGCGCGCGCCGCGCCACGGTCGTGCTGCTGGTCGATGGGGTGGAAGTGGCGCGCCAGCAGGTGCGGCTTGAACCCATCGCTGCCTTCCAGCCAGCGGTGGGTGTGATCAGTAGCGACCCGGCGTTGCTCAACAGCCTGCGGGCCGCCCAGGTCGCTGTGGACGCTGCCACGGCTGTCGCTCACCTCGATCCGGCGCTGCTGCCCGATGACGCTATGCAGCTGGCCGGGCTCGATACGATCTTCATCCACGACCTGGCTACCGCCACGCTCTCGCAGGCCCAGCGCGACGCGCTCGCCCTCTGGACCCGCCTCGGCGGCCGGTTGATCGTTGGTGGTGGCCCGCGGGCCGAGCGCACCGTGCCCGGGCTGGCCGACCTGCTGCCCGTGGAGGTCGGCCAGTTGCGGGCCGAGGTGCCTGCCGACGCGCTCGCCCGCCTCGCCCGGCGCCCGGAG
>DAOUBZ010000439.1:0-3251 GCA_034432515.1 Chloroflexaceae bacterium
CCCGCTCGACAGCGACTGGGTCTGCGTCGTGCAGCGCGAGCCGCCCGCCGCCCCCTCGCCCTGGTGGGTGGAGCGCGACCCAACGCAGCTCAGCGGCCCCCAGGTCCTGCGCCGGCGCCGTCCCGGCGACCGCTTTCGCCCCGCCGGCGGGCCGGGCAGCCGCTCGTTGCAAGACTTCTTTGTGGACCGTAAGGTGCCGCGCGCCCTGCGCGCGGCCTGGCCCATCCTGGCCACGCCCGACGCCGTGGTCTGGGTGGCCGGCCAGCGCGCCGATGCACGCTTCCTCGCCGGGGCGCAGAGTCAGGGTACAATCTGGGTAGGGCTGATCAGGCAGCCTGGCGGGCAGACGCACCCGCTCTGGGGGGTTGCCGAAGCGCGAGAGGACTACATGGATCACGATATCGAGCAGGTGCTGATCTCGGCGGAGCAGTTGCGCGCGCGCGTCGACGAACTCGGCGCGCAGATCACCGCCGACTACAGCGCGGCAGGCGACCTGCTGCTGGTCGGCGTGCTCAAGGGCTGCGCGATGTTTATGGTCGACCTCGCGCGCAGCATCGCGCTGCCGCTGGCGATCGACTTCATCGCCGTGGCCAGCTACGGCGCCAGCACCGAGTCGAGCGGTGTGGTGCGCCTGCTCAAGGATCTCGACACCGACATCGCCGGCCGCCACGTGCTGATCGTCGAGGACATCATCGACAGCGGGCTGACCCTGGCCTACCTGCGCAGCCAGTTGCTGCGGCGCAACCCGGCCAGCCTGCGCATCTGCACCCTGCTCAACAAGCCCGAGCGCCGCACCGCCGATGTGCCGGTTGACTACCTTGGCTTCGACATCCCCAATGAGTACGTTGTCGGCTATGGCCTCGACTACGCCGAGCGCTACCGCAACCTGCCCTACATCGGCGTGCTCAAGCCCGCGATCTATGGCGCATAGCCCGCGGCGTGATCCAGATTACAATAATGCTGTGATCTGGTGCTCTTGATGGGCCAGATCGCATTTGGTATAATACGTACACGGCGTCCGGAAGCACGGCGCTGAGATGCTGCATGTGCGCACTGCGCGTAGTGGATGCCGCCCTGCCTGCTGCCCCTCGCACGCTCTCCACAGCATCGAGTCCACTGCATCTCAGTGCAGTGCCCCGTCGTTCGCCGCACTGTGTGGCTTTATCCTAGAGGACATGACGCATGGGTGATAATCGCTGGTTAAAGAACAGTTTTGTGTATCTGCTCATCCTTGTCGCGGCGCTGGCGCTGTTCTTCCAGTATTTTGGGCAGACCTCGACCCAGAACAATGAGAAGGGCATCGCCGAGGTCATCGCCGACGCCAAGGCTGGCCAGATCAAGCAGATTGCCGCGCAGGCAGGCGACGAGCAGATCATCGTCACCTACAACGATGGTACGGAGTACCGCTCGCGCCTGGAGAGCAATGATAGTGTAATGGGGCTGCTCGCCGACTTCGGCATCCCGCTGACCAACAACGAAGGGCGGCAGCTGATCAACGTGCGCGTCAGCCCGGCGCCGGCCTGGGGTGGCCTGCTGAGCATCTTCACCATCCTGCTGCCGACGCTGCTGCTGATTGGCTTTTTTGTCTTCTTTATGCGCCAGGCGCAGGGCTCCAACAACCAGGCGCTCTCCTTCGGCAAGAGCCGGGCGCGTATGTTCGCCGGCGACAAGCCGACGGTCACCTTCGCCGATGTGGCTGGCCAGGAGGAGGCTAAGCAGGACCTCACCGAGATCGTGGAGTTCCTGAAGTTCCCCGATAAGTTCGCCGCCCTCGGCGCGCGCATTCCGCGCGGTGTGCTGATGGTGGGCCCGCCCGGCACCGGCAAGACGCTGCTCTCGCGGGCGGTGGCCGGTGAGGCCGGTGTGCCCTTCTTCAGCATCTCCGGCTCCGAGTTTGTCGAGATGTTCGTCGGCGTCGGTGCCTCGCGTGTGCGCGACCTGTTCGACCAGGCCAAGCGCAACGCACCCTGCATCGTCTTCATCGACGAGATCGATGCCGTCGGGCGCCAGCGTGGCGCCGGCCTCGGCGGCTCGCACGACGAGCGCGAGCAGACGCTCAACCAGATCCTGGTCGAGATGGACGGCTTCGACACCAATACCAACGTGATCGTCGTCGCTGCGACCAACCGGCCCGATGTGCTCGACCCGGCGCTGATCCGCCCCGGGCGCTTCGATCGCCAGGTGGTGCTTGATGCGCCCGATGTGCGGGGCCGGATGGACATCCTCAAGGTCCATACCAAGGGCAAGCCGCTGGCCGAGGATGTTAACATCGAGGTGATCGCCCGCCTCACGCCCGGTTTCTCCGGCGCCGACCTGATGAACGCCGTGAACGAGGCGGCCATTCTCGCCGCGCGCCGCTCGAAGAAGAAGATCGGCATGGCCGAACTGCAGGACTCGATCGAGCGCGTCGCGCTCGGTGGGCCGGAGCGCCGCTCGCGGGTGATGACCGACCGTAAGAAGCTGGTCGTCGCCTACCACGAGTCGGGCCACGCGATCACCGGCGCGGCTATGCCGCGGGCCAACAAGCTGCAGAAGGTCACGATCATCCCTCGCGGACGCGCAGGCGGCTATGCGCTCTTCCTGCCCGACGAGGATAACCTCGGGCTGCAGAGCCTGGCCTACTTCAAGGCCGAGATGGTGGTGGCAATGGGCGGGCGCGCTGCCGAAGAGATCGTCTTCGGCCCCGAGGAAGTCACCACTGGCGCCTCGGCGGACCTGGTCAGCGTCACCCGCACCGCCCGCGCGATGGTAACGCGCTACGGTATGAGCGATAAGCTTGGCCCAATCGTCTTCGGTGAGAAGGAAGAGTTGATCTTCCTGGGGCGCGAGATCAGCGAACAGCGCAACTATGGCGACGAGGTCGCGCGCCAGATCGATGCCGAGGTGCACCGGCTGGCCACCGAGGCCTATGAGAACGCGATGCAGGTGCTGATCAATAATCGCGCCGTGCTTGACGATATGGCCAACGCCCTGCTCGAGTTCGAGACGCTCGAGGGTGAGCAACTGGCCGAACTGCTCAGCCGGGTCAAGCCGCTGGTCATCGATATGACCCGCAATGGCAAGCCCGCTGAGAGCACCGCCACGGCCACCACCACGGCCCTCCCGCCACCGCCCGCCGCTGGCCCCCTGCCGGCCTGATCCGGCACCTCCCTGTAAGGCCGAACATGAGTCATCCCGGATTTAAGGAAAGCATCATTGGCGTTCCGGGATGGGCACCCAAGAGGCGGCTGAGCGCCGCCCGCAAGCGGTAG
>DAOUBZ010000440.1:0-10478 GCA_034432515.1 Chloroflexaceae bacterium
CGGCGTCGCCGGCCCCGACCGGGAGATGCGATCACCAGTAGCGCTGCAGGATCTCGTCCTGAGCCTCCTGGAGCCGCGTGGCGATATCGAGGCTCGGGTTGAGCATGATGTCCTGGATGGCGATCGCCAGCGCGTTCAGGCTCTCTTGGTAGTAGGGGCTCTGCTCCATGAAGTTGCCCTGGGTCGCGATCAACTCACCGACGGTGCGGTAGAAGTCGTTGTCGAAATCACCGCCCTCGTAGGCCGCCTTGAGCGTGGGCAGGCCGAAGGAGGCCTTGGCCCAGGCCGCCAGGAACTCCGGCTGCATGAAGCCGTCGATCCACGTGACGGCAGCCGCGGGGTTGGCCGCGCCGGTAGGGACGATCCAGGTCTCACTGTTCGCAAAGGCCTTCGGCGGATTGCCGTTGAAACCCAGGCCGCCGGCAAAGCTCACATCGCCTGCCGCGACCTCGTCGCTCAGCCCGGGGATGAAGATGAATGACCAGGTGCCGCCGCGGAACGAGGCCGCGCTCTTGTCGATCCAGGGCGTCTCGGCAGCAGCGAAGTCGCCGGTCAGGGTCGCCTCGGGGATGAAGCCGTTCTTCACCAGCGTGCGGCCGAACTCGAGCACCTCCACCGTCTCCGGGCTGGCCCAGACCGGCTTGCCCTCCTCGTCGAAGATCCGCCCGCCATTGCCGTAGATCAACTGGCCCCAGGTCAGTTCGACCGAGGCATACTCCTTGTTGGCGAAAAAGCTGGTGGCATACTTACCCTCGGCCTTGAGCCGCTCAGCCTGGGTCAGGAACTCCTCGGCCGTGCTCGGGAAACCATCGGGCCAGTCGGCGACCCGGTAGTAGGTCACGCTGCTGCGCACCAGGTTGGGCACGCAGACCCGGGCGCCCTCGCGCACGCAGGCCAGGGTGTCGGTCTCGGTCATGTCATTGACCCACGGCGAATTGGCGGTCAATGTGTCCAGCGGCGTCAGCGCGCCGGCGCTCAGCAGTGCAGGGATGTGCTGGCTGCCCGCCTCGACCACGTCGGGCACGTCGCCACCTGACTGCACGGCCAGCGAGAGCCGGGTCGCCAGCTTATCCCAGGCCACCTGCTCGACCTGCACGGTGATGCCGGTTTCCGCCTGGAACTCATCGATGCGCGTCTTGAGCAGCTTGCTCTGCTCACTGGAGGTATCTGCCAGGTCATACTGGGTCCAGAGCTTGAGCGTGCCACCGGCAACCGGCGCGGCTGTCGGCGCCTCGGTGGGTGCGGCGGGAGCAGTGGTCGGCTGAACTGCCGCGGCCTCGGTGGGTGCGGCGGGGGCAGTGGTCGGCTGAGCCGCCGGGGCGCCGCCGCAGGCGGCGAGAAGCAGCGCGAGCAGGGCCACCAGGATGATCTGCGGCCGGAGTGGGAGTCTGGTCTCCATGAGGCAATCTCTCCTTAAAGAACAGGGTTCCGAACGGGGCCTTCCAGCCATGCCTGCGCGCTGAGAGCCAAAGAACCTGCGGCACATCACCGGGCGAGGCAGTTCTCGGGGCATTGTCTGGCAGGTGCAGACGACCGCTGCTGGCGTCGCTGCCATTCGCTCACGGCCCGTCCCGCGCATCGTTACGGGGAGTGGGCGGTGTCCATCGCCCTGGGGGAACACCCACCGGCTACCGGCGCCGGGGTACGCGCAACCTGGGTTGGCTTCACTCGCTTGCGCTCGGCGACGGGCGACGGATCAGAAATCTTGGAGAATCGTTTCGATAATGGAGTGTTATGATTATAAAGAGCTCGTTGTCTGTCTGTCAAGAGCATCCCGCGGGCTCCGAGCTTAAGCAACGGCAGCGAGCGAACATTTGTAATACGCTACCGACGCTCTGGACCCCGGCTTGTTTCGCTGGTTGTGGCGGCTGCGCCGCCCAGTATGCCATCGCCGGAGAGCACCAACACGTATGGCAACGATCAAAGATGTCGCCGCCCGCGCGGGCGTCTCACCGAGTACGGTCTCCTATGCTCTGAGCGGCAAGCGGCCGATCTCCGAGCCGGTGCGCCGGCGCATCGAGGCGGCGATCCGCGAACTTGCGTTCACACCGAGCGCGCTCGGGCGCGGGCTGCGCCAGGGCAGCAGCCGCATGATCGGCGTGATACTGCCCGAGGGCACCGGCACCCCCGACGGGCTGGCTATGGAGTTCTTCGCCGCCGCGGCTGCAGCCAGCAATCGCGCCGGCTACGGCCTCTGCCTCTTCACCCGGCCATCCGGCGACGAGGCCCTGGCCGACCTGGTGCGCAACGCCACCGTCGACGGCCTGCTGCTGATGGAGGTAATGCGCCACGATCCGCGCGTCGCCGCCCTGCGCGCCGCCGGCACCCCCTTCGTGATGGTGGGCCGCACCAGCGACCCGGCGGGCCTGAGCCTGGTTGACTTCGACTACGAGGCCGCGGCCCTGCTCGCCTTCCAGCACCTCGCTGACCTCGGCCACCGCAGCGTCGGCTACCTCGACGACGACAGCGGCGGCACCGAGATCGGCTTCCGCAGCTACCTGCGCCGTGGCGTCGAGCGGGCCTGCGCCAGCCTGCCGCTGACAATCGTGCCCCGCCTCGTCAACGACGATGGCTACGCTGCGACCTGTGCGCTACTCCGCGCCGCGCCCACACTCACGGCCATCGCCGCACTCTGTGGCCAGACCCAGCTTGGCGCGCTGCGCGCCCTGCGCGACCACGGGCGCAGCGTGCCCGCAGACTGCTCGCTGATCTGCATCACCACCGCCGAGCGCGCCGGCTGGTCAACCCCGGCGCTCAGCTCGATCGACCTGCCGCTCGCCACCCTCGGGCGGCTCAGCGTCGAGCTCCTGCTGCGCCAGATCGCCGCCGCCGGCCCGCCCGAACAGATCGTGCTGCCCCCCGCCCTCGTCACCCGCGAGACCACCGCCCCACCACGGCAGGCGCTCATCGCAATGCTTGACAACGGGTAGTCGCATGCTATACTCCCCCAACAGGCACCGTCCACCAAGGGAAGCATCGTCGCGCCCTGAGCAGCGCAGCAATCCGCCATTCACTGGCGGAAGGTTGTCTGTTGCCGCCGGACGGGCGAGCGCACGGGTAATGGGGTGACGCGGCAACCGGGGATGCAACGCCGTAGGGCCGACGCATGCGCCCCAGGCGCATGCCGGGAAACGGCGCCCCGCCGTGGCGAATGCCTCGGCCTGACGCCGCCGCAGGGCGACGGGGTGACACGGTGATGGGGTGACGATATTGTTGGCGAATTGATTGGACGGGCAACGTGTCGCCATTTCACCTCCGTAGGGGCGCCCCCCGTGGCCACCCCATCGCCCCCCGTGGCCGCCCCATCACGCCCCGTGGCCGCCCCATCGCCCCCCGTGGCCGCCCCATCGCCCCCGCCGTAGGGGCGGCCCGGCGTGGCCGCCCCATCACCCCGGTGGCCGCCCCATCGCCCCCCGTGGCCGCCCCATCGCCCACGGGGCGACCATCATTCCTTCCTCGCATCCTTAAAACATAGGGAGCAACCCCATGGCACACGATGGTGAGGACCTGTATACGATCAAAGGGCCGAAGACGCTCTACGAGATGACCAGCGCCGAGGTTGGCGCGGCCCTTGAGCGCACCCGCACGGTGCTCATCCCGGTCGGCGCCACCGAGGACCATGGGGCGCACCTGCCGCTGGGCACCGATATGTTCGAGGCCCGTGAGATCTGCCGCCGCACCGCCCTCGCGCTCGAGCACCGCGGCTGCCCGGTGGTGATCGGCCCGACTATCCCCTTCGGCGTCTCGACCTTCCACATGGGCTTTCCCGGCACGATCACCCTCACCTCGAGCACGCTCATTCTGCTGCTCAAAGAGGTGATGCACAGCCTCTACCAGCACGGCTTCCGCAACCTCTGCCTCATCCACGGCCACGACGGCAACCTGCCGCAGATGATGGTCGCCGCCCAGGACGTGGTCAACGAGACGCCCGACGCCACCGTGGTGGTGATGAACTGGATGGTCGAACTGGCCAGGGCCTACGCCGCCGGCCTCGGCAAGAGCCGCAAGGGCGAATCGCACGGCGGCGAAGGCGAAACGGCGCGCATTCTCGTCACCCACCCCGAACTGGTCGATCTGAGCCAGGCCCGCACCTTCTATCTGCAGCCCGACGAACTGCGCAAGATCCAGAGCCCCGAACATATGAAGACCGGCGGCGGCCTGTTCTACCCGACCCGTAGCTACAAGGCCCTCACCCCGGTCGGCTCGATCGGCGACCCGTCGCTGGCCACCGCGGAAACCGGCGAGCGCGGCTACGCGGTGATCATCGATTGGCTGGCCGCGATCATTGCGCGCGACTTCTTCCCACCGCCGGCGCCGTAGAGGCGCCGCAAGCCGACCCGAGGAGCCTATGGCACGACTCGCAGGCAAAACAGCGTTGATCACCGGCGCGGCGGCGGGCAACGGGCGCGCAATCGCGCTGCGCTTCGCCGCCGAGGGCGCAGCCCTGGCCCTCGCCGATCTCGACCTCGCCGGGCTAAACGAAACGGCTCGCCTCGCCGGCCCATGGGGCGCGCGCACCAGCCTGGCCCGCACCGACGTGACCAGCCGCGCCGCGGTCGAGGCCCTGGTCGCCCAGGCCGAGGCTGAGCTTGGCCCGATCGACATCCTCGTCAACAACGCCGGTATCTTCTTCAACGCCGCCTTCGAGGACATGAGCGATGAGCAGTGGCGGCGGATGATCGACACCAACCTCACCAGCGTCTTCCTCGTCAGCCAGGTTGTCATCCGGCGCTGGCTGGCCGCTGAGCGTCGCGGCACGATCGTCAACATGGCCTCGATCAGCAGCAGTATCGCCTTCACCCGCTCGGCCCACTACTGCGCCGCCAAGGCCGGGGTGACCGCCCTCACCCGCTGCCTGGCCCTGGAGTATGGGCCACGCGGCATCCGGGCCAACTGCCTGGCTCCCGGGATCATCGAGACGGCGATGACCCGCCCCGCGCTCGACGATCCGGCCACCGTGGCCGACTGGATGCGCCGCATCCCGCTGCGCCGCGTTGGCCAGCCCGAAGATGTCGCCGATGCCGCCGTGTTCCTCGCCTCCGATGAGTCCCGCTATGTCACCGGCGATATGCTCTATGTCGACGGCGGCTGGATGCTGGAGTAAGCGATGCTGGAACCCATCCTCACCGACCGCGCACCCATCCCGACCAGCGGCTACAGCCAGGCCCTGCGCGTCGGTAACCTGGTGATCACCTCGGGCTACCTCGGCACCGCGCCCGATGGCTCGGGCCTCGTGCCCGGCGGCTTCGAGGCCGAAGTGCGCCAGGCGCTCGACAACATCCGCGCGGTGCTGGCCGCCGCCGGCTGCCCGCTGAGCGCCGTGGTGCGGGTCAATGTCTCGCTCACCGACATCAGCCGCTTCGCCGAGATGGACCGCATCTTCCGTGAGTACTTCGCGCCCCCCTACCCGACCCGCAATACCATCGGCGTCAAGGAGCTCTGGGGCGGCGCCCAGGTGGGCTTCGATGTGTGGGCGGTGGTGGAGTAAATGAACGACCTGCTGGCTACCTTCACACCTGATGAGCCGGTCACGCTGACCCAGCAGTTGATCCGCATCCCATCCTTCCTCTGGCACGAGTCGGAGCTTGCGCGCTTTATCGCAGCGTGGCTCGCCACCCGCGGCTTCACGGTCGAGCTCCAGGCGGTGCCGCTCCACGATGGTCGCGTGACCCACCAGGCCATCGGCCGGCTGCACGGCGACGGTAGCGGCCCCAGCCTGATGCTCTGCGGCCACACCGATACCAGCGACTGGGGCGGGCGCCCCTTCCGCGAGCACGAGTGGACCCAGGATCCCTTCGGTGGCGCGATCGTCGACGGCTATCTCTACGGCCTCGGCGCGATCAATATGAAGGCCGGCCTGGCCGCCATACTCATGGCCGGCGAGGCGCTGCGTCGTAGCCGCCGGCCGCTGCGCGGCGACCTGGTGCTGGCCTGCGTGGTCGCCGAGACCGGCGGCGGGGTCGGCGCCCAGCACCTGATCGCCAGCGGGCTGCGCACCGACTACTGCATCGTCACCGAGGCCAGCAACCTCGATGTCGGCACGATCTCGGTGGGCTATGTGCAGGGCAAGGTGCGGGTCGTTGGCGAGTTCAAGCACCGTGTGCCGTATGTCAATCCTATCGAGCAGATCACAAAGGTGATCGCCGCCTTCGGGCCGGCCTACCAGCCACTGCGGCCCGCCGCGGCAGGCGGCTGGCTGCGCTTCACCCCGCACCCACTGCTGCCCGGCTTCCCGGCCATGGCCGTGCGCAACATCGAGCACTTCCAGGATGCCACCACGCTGATGTTCGACCTGCGCATCGTGCCCGGTATGAGCGAGGAGAGCGTGCGCGAGGACATGACCCGCCTGCTCGACGGCATCGCTGCCGCCGACCCGACCTTCCGCTACGAACTGATCATCCCGCAGAGCGCCCAGCAGCCAAACATGCCCGCCCGCGAGGCGACACCGGTTGACATCCCGCTGGTCACCAGCCTGATCGCCAGCCATACCCGCGTCACCGGCCAGCCGCCGGTCGTCGGCGCAGGCCACCGCATCGGCGCAACTGCCGACACCTGCCACTTCAAGGGCGTTGGCATCACATGCGTCGAGTACGGCCCGGGCTTCATCCCGATCTGGCCCATGGTGGACGAGCGCATCGCCGTGGACCAGATTGTGACCGCGACCCGGGTGCTGGCCCTGACCGCCGCCGAACTCTGCGCACCGCCTGGTGCGGCCGCATAACCATCCACACGAACCTGGCGTCAGCTATACTATAATTGGTCAATCCACCGCGTTATCCGACCACGAGGAACGTGCCATGAGCGCGCCCACGCCTTCATCAGCGACCATACTCGACATCTACACACGAATGCTGAAGATCCGCCGCTTCGAGGAGCAGGTGGGCCAACTCTTCGCCCAGGGCCAGCTGCCGGGCTTCGTGCATCTCTACATCGGCGAGGAGGCGGTGGGCGCGGGCGTCTGCGCGGCCCTGCGCGACGACGACTACATCGTCAGCACGCACCGGGGCCACGGCCACGTGCTCGCCAAGGGCGGCGATATGCGGCGGATGATGGCCGAGCTCTTCGGCAAGGCCACCGGCTACTGCAAGGGCAAGGGCGGCTCGATGCACATCGCCGACTTCACCATTGGCATGCTCGGCGCCTGCGGCATCGTGGGCGGCGGCATCCCGGTGGCGGTCGGCGCGGCGCTGAGCGCCTGGTACCGTGGCAGCGACCAGGTGGCGGTCTCGTTCTTCGGCGACGGCGCGGCCAATGAAGGTAGCTTTCACGAGTCGCTCAATCTGGCCTCGACCATGCGCCTGCCGGCGATCTTCGTCTGTGAGAACAACCAGTACGGCGAGTTCACGCCGGCCCACCAGGCCATGAACATCCGCGACATCGCCGAGCGCGCCGCAGGCTACGGCATCCCTGGCGTGATCGTGGACGGCACCGACGCCCTGGCGGTCTACGCGGCCAGCGCCGTCGCCGTGGCCCGCGCCCGCGCTGGCCAGGGGCCGACCCTGATCGAAGCCAAGACCCACCGCCGCGGCGGTCACGCCGAAGGCGAGCAGGCCTTCCTCGCCGGTCAGGAGTACCGCAGCGCTGAGGAGCTCGCAGCGATGCGCGCCGGCGACCCGCTCGCCCGCCTCCATCGGACGATCGTCGCCGGGGCGCGCATCCCGGACGAGCACCTCGAGGAGCTGGATCAGACGATCAGCCAGGCCGTCGCCGAGGCGGTCACGTTTGCCCGCGAGAGCCCCGAGCCGGCGCTGGAGTCGCTCTTTGAGGATACCTGGGTCTGAGGAGGAACAACCCATGCGCGGAAGTCGTTTGCGTGAACGTCAGGCCCGTGAAGAGGCCGCAAAACGTGCTGCCGCCGCCGAACGGCAACAGCGGCGCACCTTTCTGCAGACCGTCGAGACGATCGCGACGACGCTCGGCGAGACTGAGGATCATGCGCGCGAGAAGATCCACAACTCGGTCACCGTGCTGGGAATCGAGGCAGCCCAGGAGCTCCTGCAGGAGGTCCTGGCGATCGAGGCGGCCGGCGGCATGCTGACCGCCGACGGCAGCCGGCGGCGCACCCCTGGCGGCACCTATCACTACCTGCTCAAGCGGCGCCTCGCCGAGGCGGGCCGCAAAGACGAACTGAAGAAGATCTGAAAGCGAGGTGGCTTTGCCACGCAAGACCTACATCGCCGCCATCCGCGAGGCACTGGCCGAGGAAATGCGCCGCGACACGCGGGTCTTCCTGATCGGCGAGGATGTGCGAATCGGCGTCTTTGCCGGCACCCGCGGCCTCCACGCCGAGTTCGGCGATCGGCGCGTGATCGATACGCCGATCTCGGAACTGGCCGTGGCCGGCGCCGGCGTGGGTGCCGCCGCTACCGGCCTGCGCCCAGTGGTGGACCTGATGTTCGGCACTTTTCTCTACCTCGCCTTCGACCAGATCGCAAACCAGGCCGGCGCGATGCGCTACATGTTCGGCGGCCAGACCACCCTGCCGCTGGTCTATATGGTCCAGAATGGCACCGGCAGCAGTGCCGGCCACCACCATAGCCAGTCGGTCCATCCCTTCTTCATGAACATGCCGCTGATCAAGGTGGTGATGCCGAGCACGCCCTACGATGTGAAAGGGCTACTCAAGGCTGCCATTCGCGATGACAACCCCGTGGTGTTCCTCAACCACCTGGCGCTCGGCGGCCAGCGCGGCGACGTGCCCGATGAGGAGTATCTCGTGCCGCTTGGCGAGGCCGCGATCCGTCGCCCCGGCAGCGACGTGACCATCTGCGCCGCCGGGCTGATGGTCCACCACGCGCTCAAGGCCGCTCAGCTGCTCGCCACCGAGGGAATTGAGGCCGAGGTGATCGACCTGCGCACGCTGAAGCCCTGGGACGAGACGGCCGTGCTCGCCAGCGTGCGCAAGACCGGGCGCTTCGTGGCCGTGGACGAGAGCGCGCCGGTCTGCGGCGCGGCCAGTGAGTGGGCCGCGACGGTGGCCGAGCAGGCTTTCACCGACCTGAAGGCGCCCGTGCGCCGGGTGAGCAGCAAGCCGGTGCCCATACCCTTTAGCCCCGTACTGGAGAAGGCCGCTATTCCCTCGGTTGATGAGATCGCCGCCGCCGCGCGCTACTGCTGCGCCGGATAGCCAGAAGCCGTACCACCAATGGCACTTGTTCCCGTCTACATGCCCAAGTTTGGCATGACCATGACCGAGGGCCTGATCGTTGAATGGTACCGTGAGGAGGGCGACCTGGTCGCTGCAGGCGAGCCGCTCTTCAGTGTGGAGACCGAGAAGGCCAGTTCGGATGTCGAGGCGCCCGCGAGTGGCACGCTTGCCGAGATCAGCGTCGGCGCGGGCAGCGAGGCGCCGGTGGGCTCGGTAGTCGCCTATATCGAGACGGAGGCCTGATGGGCGAGCTGATCGCGGTGCTGCCGGAGGTCGCCGCCTTCCTGGCTCGCCCCCACCGCCTGCTGATCGACGGCGCCTGGGTTGAGGCCGAGGCCGGCGAGCGCTTCATGACCGTTGATCCGGCCAGCGGCCAGCCCCTGGCCAGCCTCGCCCACGGGCGCGCGCCCGACATCGACCGCGCCGTGGCCGCCGCCCGCGCCGCCTTCCCCGCCTGGGCCGCCGTCGCCCCCGCCGATCGCGAGCGCCTGCTGCGCCGCTTCGCCGATCTGGTCGATGGCCATCGTGCCGAACTGGCCCAGCTTGAGACCCTCGACAACGGCAAACCCTACCGCGTGGCCTTCAACGTCGAGGTCAATGTCGCGATCGGCCAGTTGTATCACTACGCCGGCTGGCCAACCAGGCTCACCGGCGAGACCTACGCCGTCTCCGCGCCGGACTTCCACGTCTACTCGCGACGCGAGCCGCTCGGCGTCTGCGGCGCGATCACGCCCTGGAACTACTCGACGGTGATGGCGGTCCAGAAGATCGGCCCGGCCCTGGCCGCCGGCAATACCCTGGTGCTCAAACCCGCCGAGCAAACACCGCTGACCGCGCTGCGCCTGGCTGAACTGGCCCTCGACGCGGGCATCCCGCCCGGCGTGCTCAATGTGGTCACCGGCTACGGTGATGCGGGGGCGGCGCTCAGCCAGCACCCCGGGGTAGACAAGCTCGCCTTCACCGGCTCAACCGAGGTGGGCCGCACGATTATGCGCGCCGCGGCGGGCAACCTGAAGCGGATTTCGCTCGAACTGGGCGGCAAGTCACCGCTGATCATCTTCGCTGACGCCGACCTCGACGCGGCCGCCGAGGCGGCCACCTGGGCGATCTTCGCCAACAGCGGCCAGAACTGCGTCGCCGGCTCGCGGCTCTATGTGCAGCGCTCCGCCTTCGATCGCGTGCTGGCGACCATGGCCCGCCGCGCCTCCGCGCTGCGCGTCGCCCCGGGGCTCGATCCCGAGGCCGAACTCGGCCCGCTGATCTCCCAGGCCCAGCTCGAGCGCGCCCTGGGCTACGTGGCCCGCGGCCGCGCCGAGGGCGCCCGCCTGCT
>DAOUBZ010000441.1:0-7424 GCA_034432515.1 Chloroflexaceae bacterium
GCCGCTGCCGCGACCGTGAGCGTCTGCCCGTCCTGGGGGGTCAGCACCTCGGCCAGGCCGCGCAGCCGGGCGGCCAGCGCGGCGCGGGCCTCGGGGTCACCGTGCACCAGGGCGACGGTCTTCGGCTGCACTGCGCGCACGATCGCCGCCAGTTCGTCGCCATCGGCGTGGGCGCTGAGGCTGTAGCGCCCCACCTGGCAGGCCACCGCCACCTCACACCCGTTGAGTGTGAGCCGGCGCGCCTCGGGCGGGGCATCGGCCAGTTCGAGCAGCCGCCGCCCGGGCGCCTCGTCGTCCAGGTAGCCGCTGAAGAAAATGGCCGACCGCGAGTCGCCGGCCAGTCGTTCGGCGTACCAGACCGAGGGTCCGCCGGTGAGCATGCCCGATGAGGCGATGATCGCCCCGGGCGGGCCGGCCAGCACCCGCTCGCGCTGCTGTGGCGTCTCAACCGGCTGGACGGTAGTGCCGAAGAAGGGTTTGCCGCCGTTGAGCAGATGGCGGCGCAGGGCCGGGGTGAGCGCGTCGGGGAAGGCCGCGTAGGCGGCGCAGACCGCGCGGACCAGCCCGTCGACGGCGATGGGAAAGCCGGGGATGTGCCCGTCGCGCTGGGCGGCGCGCAGGATGAGAATGACCTCCTGGGCGCGCCCGAGGGCGAAGGCGGGGATGAGGCAGTGGCCGCCACGGGCGATCACCTCGGCTACTGCTTCGGCCAGGCGGCGCTCCTCCTGGGCGCGGTTGGGGTGCAGCCGCGCGCCGTAGGTGCTCTCCAGCACCAGCAGCTCGGGGTAGCGCGGGGCGGGGATGGCCGCGCCGAGGATGGTGCGCTGCGGTGTGGCGCTCACGTCGCCGGAGATCACCAGCCGCCCGTCGCCGGCCTCGAAGCCCAGGCTGACCGCCCCGGCGATGTGCCCGGCCCGCTGGGCGTGCACGACGATGCCCGGCAGTTCGGGCAGGCTCTGGGCGCCCGGCGCGAGTGGGCGCAGCCGGTGCAGTGTGGCGGCCACTCGCGCCTCATCGTAGAGTGGCAGCTCCAGCTCCTCGGCAGCACGGCGGGCCATCACTCGCACCGCGTCGCTCAGCATCACCTCCATCAGGCGGATGGTCGCCGGCGTGGCGTAGATCGGCGTGGTCGGGTAGCGGGCGGCCACCAGCGGCAGCGCGCCGATGTGGTCGGCGTGGGCATGGGTGATCAGGATGGCATCGAGGCTCACCCCGTCGAGTGCCGCCAGGTTGGGCAGCCGGTCGGCGCTGTCCATGCGCACGCCGGCATCGACGAGCATGCGCCGCCCGCCCAGGGTCACCAGCTGACAGGTGGCGCCGACCCCACCGGCGCCGCCGAGGAAATGAATGTCCGCCATGCCCTACCTGATGACCTCAACCCCGCCCATGTAGGGTCGCAGCACCGTGGGCACCACGATGCTGCCGTCCTCCTGCTGGTAGTTTTCCATAATCGCAATGATCGTGCGTGGCAGCCCCAGGCCCGAGCCATTGAGCGTGTGCAGAAACTCGGGCTTCGCGCCGGGCTCGGGGCGGTAGCGCAGGTTGGCCCGCCGCGCCTGGAAGGCCTCCACGTTCGAGCACGAACTGACCTCCAGCCACTCGCCCACACCGGGCGCCCAGACCTCGAGATCGTAGGTCTTGGTCGAGCCGAAGCCCAGATCGCCGGTACAGAGCAGCCGGGTGCGGAAGGGCAGCCCGAGCAGGCGGGCGCACTCCTCGGCGTCGCGGCGCAGCTTCTCGAGTGCGGCGTAGCTGTGCTCGGGCCGCTCGAACATATACATCTCGACCTTGTCGAACTGGTGGCCGCGCTTGATGCCGCGCACATCGCGCCCGGCGCTCAGCTGCTCCTTGCGGAAGCAGGGCGTATAGGCCACGTGGTAGATCGGCAGGCGCGCCGCCTCGAGGATCTCGTCGGCGTACAGGCTGGTCACCGGCACCTCGGCGGTTGGCACCAGCCAGAGCCCCGACTCCTCGTCGCGGTAGAGGTTGTCGCGGAACTTGGGCAGCTGGCCCGAGGCCCAGAGCGCCTGCTCTTTGACCACGAATGGCGTGTAGACCTCCTCGTAGCCCTGCTGGAGATGCAGGTCGAGCAGCCACTGGATGGTGGCCCGCTGCAGCCGGGCGCCGAGGCCGCGCAGCACATAGAAGCGCGAGCCAGCCAGCCTGACCCCCTGCTCGAAGTTGATGATGCCCAGCGCCTCGCCAAGTTCCCAGTGCGGCCGGGCGGCGAAGGGCAGTTGTCGCGCCTCGCCCTCCTGGTAGATCACCGGGTTGTCGCTGTCGTCCGTGCCATCGGGCACGTCGGGGTGGGGCAGGTTACGGATCTCGAGCAGGGCGGCCCGCTGGCCTTCCTCCACCTCCGCCACCTGCCGGTCGAGGGCGCTGATGCGCTCGCCCACCAGGCGCATCGCGGCGATCTTCGCCTCGCGCTCGGCGGCATCGCGCAGCTGGCTGATCTCCTTCGAGACCGCGTTGCGCTGTGCCTTGAGATCCTCGACCTCACGCAGCAGGCTGCGACGGCGCTCGTCGAAGGCCAGCACCTGGTCGACCAGCGCCGCATCGATCGCGAAGCGAGCGAGCTGTTGTTTGACATAATCGGGTTGCTCGCGGAGCAGTTTGATATCGAGCATCGGTGTGACTCCAATCCCTACGGTCGGCCCAGCTGGTTGATGATCCGGATCAGCTCCATTGGCGAGACCCCTTCGAGGTTGCCGCTATTGAGCCCCTCGAACAGGCGCGTCAGCTGCTCGCGCTGGAGCGGGTCGGCGATGCGATAGGCGGCGAGGAAGACCCGCTCGCCGTCGCGCAGGAAGTAGGCGGCATAGGGGCTGCCGCCGCGGTCCATAGCCGCGTTCACGGCGCGCAGCACCATCGGATTGGTCACCGGGATGAGGGCCTCCTGTGGGGCGCCGGCGAAGCCCGGCTCCTCTTCGTCCTCGGCAACGAACGGCGCATACGGCGCAGTTTGCGCCGGCGGGGCGCTGAATGGCTGCTCGGGCAACTGGCCGGCGCGCCGTGGGAAATCGCCCCAGGCCCGGTTGAGCATATACGCGACGAGTGCGAGCGCTACCAGGCCGGCGCCGGCAATGATCACGATGGTGAGCAGGTCCATGGGCGCCTCGCTCAGATCAGGCTGTAGTGCCAGCCAATTGGTTGCCCGTCGCGGTAGGGCATCACCCCGTGGAACTGCCGCGCATCGTCGCCAAAGACCAGCGGCAGGAAGAAACGGTCGCCGGGCCAGAGCGGCAGATCCAGCTTTAGCACCCGTTCGATCGGAACCCACTCCAGGCTGCCCTCAGCGTTGCTGGCCGGCGGCGTGCCGCTGAAGCGCGGGATGAGAAAGATGAACCCCAGCCAGTCCTCGCCGTCCTTGCCGAAGCCGGGCCAGCTAACCGTGCCGCGCAGGATCAGCTCCTCGGCCTCGATGGCGGCCTCCTCGCGCAGCTCGCGGCGCATGCCGCTCACCACATCCTCCTCGGGCTCAAGCTTGCCGCCCAGGCCATTATACTTGCCCAGGTGCAGATCACCGGGCCGCGCATTGCGGTGGACCATCAGCACCGAGCTGCGGTCGGGCGTGAGCACATAGCCGAGCGTCGCGATGATCGGGGTGTACGGCATCATTCACCATGGTCCATAGAGCCCGCGCTCGCCGCGCTGATGCTCCTCGAAACGGCGGAGACTACCCAGTTCGGTGTTGGCCGGCACCTCGTGCCGGCGAAAGAAGCGCGCGTCAGCGATCTCCAGGTCGTTGCGTGGCGGTATCGCCTCGCCGAGCGGCGTGCACAGGAAGACGGCGACGTAGTTGGTCATGCCTTCACCGACGGCGCGGTAGAGGCCGAGCAGGTGAAGCAGGCGCGCCTCGCAGCCACTCTCCTCGCGCACCTCGCGCACGGCGGCCTCGGCCAGCGTCTCGCCGCGGTGGATGCCTCCACCGGGCAGCGACCAGGGGCGCCGGCCACCCCGGTGGCGCACCAGCAGCACCTCATCGCCACGGACGACCAGGGCGCGTACACCGACTTCGGTGGGCCGGGTGAGCTGGCGCACGCCCGCGCGCACGAGGACGATCGCATTGTAGGCGAGGGCGAGCCCACCCTCGCGCAGACCGGCCTTCCAGGCTTGCATTACGGCAGCCAGCGGTACTCCAGCTGAGGCGTGGGCGGATTGGTGATCGCGCGCAGACCGAGCGGGTCGGCCTGCTGCTGCGGGGCGGCCAGGCGCGCCGCGAGCAGCGCGCGCAGCGAGCTGCTGCGCGTGTAGCGCACCACCAGGGCGCGTTCCAGGCCGGCCAGTTCTTTTGCCCCGACCAGGGCCTCCTCCAGGTTGCCCAGTTCGTCCACCAGGCCCAGCGCCTGCGCCTGCGCACCGGTGTAGATGCGCCCATCGGCGAGCTCGCGCACCCGCGCCTCCGGCATGCCGCGGCCCTCGACAATCACCCGCACGAAGCCCGCGTAGGCCTCGTCGACCAGTGTCTGCAGCACGGCCCGCTCCTCGTCCGTCGGCGCGCGGGTTGGCGACGCGATGTCCTTCAGTTCGCCGGACTTGAAGACATAGGTGCGCAGCCCGAACTGTTCGAAGGTTCCGCCATAGTTGAGGATCGAGAGGATCACCCCGAGGCTGCCGGTGAGCGTATCCGGGTTGGCATAGATGCGCTGGGCCGGCGTGCTGATATAGTAGCCGCCACTGGCCGCCGTAGCGCCCATCGAGACCACCAGGGTCTTGCCGGCGTCGCGCAGGCGACGCAAGGCAGCGTGCAGTTCGCTGCTAGCCACCACCCCGCCGCCGCCGCTATTCACCCGCAGCACCACCGCCCTGACCCGGCTATCCTGTTCGGCCTGGCGGATCTGGCTGAGCAGTTGCTCGTGGGAAAGCTGGAGACCGAAGGTGTCGGCCGGCGCGCCGATGACGCCACTCACCTCGATGATCGCGACCCGATCGACGCCGCTGCCCTCGACGATCTGCTCCTCCCAGCGGCCGGCGGGCAGTGGCCCGGTTGAGCCCGTGCTGCCCCCGGCCAGCAGCAGCAGCCCCAGGCCACCCAGGGGCAGGATCGCGCACGCCAGCACGATCCCGGTGATGATGGAAAGCGCAATCAGCCAGCCGCGCCCCCCAGACTTCTGCTCGTTCATGATCTCTCCCTGGCCGCCGGTGGCTGAGCGCGCGTTTGTGAGCGGCTCAATCCACCCGGGCGGGCATACGGTGGAGCGGCAGCAACCCTGCAGCGAGTTGCTCAGGGGTCGGCAGCGCCGACTCGGCCGGCTTGTCCGAGGCGGCGAGCAGCAGGGCGCCCCGCTGGGCCAGGATGCGGCAGAGCTCGAAGAGGTCGCTGCAGAGGGTCAGCCGCCCGTCGGCCATCCGCGCGAGGGTGGCGGTCAACTCGGCACGACGAAAAGCCTTGAAGGGCGTCGGGTCGCCCTCGGCGACCCGCGCGCGCAGTTCGGCGTGGAGCCCGCCGAGGGCCGGCACGACCGCCGGCTCCACCGTGGCGAGCAGCGCGGCAAAGCCGCCGATCACCCCGGCGTCGATCGCGGCGCGCAGTTCGTCAAGGCCTATCGCGCCAGTGGTGATCAGCAGGGCGGTCGCCACCACGTAGTCCTGATTATCAAGCGTAAAGTCGTGCCACTCGCGCCGGCAGAGCTCGCCATAGACCCGGCGGAAGGTCGGCACATCGAGGTTGCTGGCGAAGCCGGCGGCCACCGCCAGCGCGCCCTCAGCCCGGGCGTCGTCGATCGCGCCATCGGAGCGCCCACGGGGGCCGAGCAACGTCTTGTCGATGTCGATCAGCAGGGCGGTACGGGCCCAATCCACGCCGCGCCAATCGAGTTCGGCCGCCCAGCCGCGCACCAGGTGCCAGCGGGTGGCATTGGCGGTATCACCGTGCCAGGTGAGGCGCTCGGGGGCTACCGGCCGGTCCTCGCCGATGAAGCCGTAGCAGGTCTGAGGACTGATCTGGCGCAAATGCTCGGCCAGCAAGCGATCATTGTCGGTATCGCCGATCACAGCCGTTGTGGTGAGCGGCGGCCCGCCACGGGCCGCCTGTGTCGCCTCGGCAAGGGCCAGCACCACCTGGGCGTAGGCGGCGTCGCGCTTGCGGGGCGGCGGCCCGGCGGGCAACCCCAGGCGCGCGCGGAGGTCGGCCAGCCGGGGCAGGGCCGGGTCGCACGGCTCCAGATCGCGGTAGATCACCGCGTCGCCGGTGAGGTCATAGATGGTGGCGGTAACTGTCATGGTGGTCTCGCAGGCTCCCGCAGGCGGTCAGGCCTTCAGCATGCCCTGGGCATACATCAATTCGGCGTTGAGCACCGAGCCGCCCGCGGCGCCCCGGATCGTATTGTGGCTGAGACAGACCAGCTTGTAGTCAAGGATCGGGCATGGGCGGATGCGCCCGACCACAGTGCTCATACCGCGCCCGGCATCGCGGTCGCGGCGCGGCTGCGGGCGGTCCGGCTCATCGCGCACAATGATCGGCTGCGGCGGGGCCGAGGGCAGGTTGAGCTCCTGGGGCAGGGCGCGGAAGCTGCGCAGCGCCTCGATCACCTCGTCCTGGTCGGGGCGGCGGGCGAAGGCCAGCGAGAGGCACTCCAGGTGGCCCTCCAGGACGGGCACGCGGTTGCAGTGGGCCGAGAGCGCAAAGGGCGCCGGCTCGATCGCCTCATCGCGCAGCGTGCCCAGCATCTTCTGCGGCTCGGTCTCGACCTTCGGCTCCTCGCCACCGATGAAGGGAATGATGTTCTCCATCAGATCATAGGAGGGCACCCCGGGGTAGCCAGCGCCCGAGAGCGCCTGCATGCTCACCAGCAGCAGCCGGGTGACGCCGAAGGCATCGTGGAGCGGGCGCAGCGTGATGGTCGGGCCGGTGGCCGTACAGTTCGAGTTGGCGACGATCGCGCCCGACCAGCCGCGGCGGCGCCGCTGCACCGCGATCAGCTCCAGGTGGTCGGGGTTGACCTCAGGGATCAGCAGCGGCACATCGGGGTCCATACGCAGATCGGATGCATTGGTGCAGACGACGTGGCCGGCAGCGGCGAGGCGCTCCTCGATCGGGCGCGCCGTCTTGCTGGGCAGCGCCGAGAAGACCAGGGGCGTGTCCAGCGGCGCGTCTTCGGGCAGGATCTCCATGGCGCGCACCGCCGCTGGTATGGGCGTATCGAGCATCCAGCGCGTGACCTCAGCGTAGGGCTGGCCGGCGCTACGCTCGCTGCCGGTCAGCGCGGCCACCTCGAACCAGGGATGACCGTCGAGGAGCTGGATAAAACGCTGCCCGACGGTTCCCGTGGCGCCGAGCACCGCGACCCGGATCTTCATAGTTGCTGTCTCCTTCCTGCTTACATGACACACTGTATTATAGCCGCATCTGGCGGCCAGGGCTGTCACAACGGCTCCGGGGTAAACCCCAGTTTGTCTGAGGGTGGTGGGGGGGGGGGCGC
>DAOUBZ010000442.1:0-14735 GCA_034432515.1 Chloroflexaceae bacterium
GTGAGGGGTTTCTACTGCATTAGGACGCCCTAGAACCTGCTTTTGCTTCGACTACTAACCTCCACTGTTCGGATATTGGAGAGCTTCTAACTGCCACACCAGTTCGTATGGAATGAGGCTTTGACAGGTTCAAACGCGCAAGGGATCTAGGGTTATGACAAAGATCCTGCTGGTCGATGATGTGTATACGGCGCGCTCGATGGTTGAGCGTGTGCTGCGCCACGTTGGCCGCTATGAGGTTCAGGCCGTTGGCAGTGGGGAGGAGGCGCTCGCGCTGGTTGTCGCAGGGCCACCCGATCTGGTTGTGCTTGACGTCTGCATGAATGGGATGGACGGTCTGACGACGCTGCGCGAGCTGCGCGCCTATGGTGTGGCCTGCCCGGTGGTAGCCTACACGGCCAGGACGGAGCATATCCGTGGCGAATTCGTTGCCCAGGGTTTTGACGCCTACGTGCAGAAGAATGGCAACCTCGGCAACCTGCTCACGACGGTGCGCGAACTGGTGGGCACGTAGAGCAGCGCAGCGGCGGGTCAGCCTTTGCGCACAACGAACACGAGCTCATTCGCAAAGGCCAGCGTCTGGCTGGTCCAGCCCTCTCCAGTGACGATCGTCTGCATGTAGCCGCTGTAAGTCGCGGCCATACCCACATTGCGCCCGCCCAGGCTGCGGGTTGGAAACGATACCACGAGATACCTGGCCTCGATACCGCGCAAGAGCTCGCGTCCGGCGCCGCGGCGCAGCTGTTCCAGCACCGGCAGCGTTTTGAGCACGAGCGCCACGTCGGCGCGCCAGGGCGGCGGGCCCGCTGTCAGGTCGCAGAGCGCTGCCTCGCCGCTAAGGCCGAGCAGCGGCAGCGCGGTGCCCACGAAGCTGCACAGGTCGCTGTAGACGTCGCAGGCGAGGTAGTGTGCTGGCTGTGGGAGCGGCATCCAGGGCGTGGCGAGGGGATTGAGGCCACAGGCGAGATCCATCAGCCTGGTCACCGGTGGGAGGGTGGCGAAGACGGCGGCATAGAATCGCTCCAACTCAGGGAGTCGCTCGCGGGTCGAGGCGTGGCCATCCATTGCGCTCCGGCACACCGCCTGGATGCGCTCACGATTACCTGCAGCGTCGCGCAGGGCGGCCAGCCAGGTATTGTAGCGCGGGGCACGATCGAGAAAGGCGCCAACGACCTGGTGTAGCCGGCTCCGGGTGGCCTTCAGCGCCGCTCTGTACGATGGCTGGGTAGCCAGTTCGCGCGTGCCGATGGCCCGGATCAGCGCGGGGCTGAGCGCACGATACTTGCCGCTTGCCAGCACGGCTGCGACCAGTTCATCCAGCCGATCGGCTGCTTCAGCCATGGGTTTGCCGTTCTGCGGACGCAGGCTGCGCCCGTGCCTGCTCGCCCGCGTGAGCAGGCTACGACGTCTGGCGCGCCTGTTCGCTGGCCACCGGCAGAGTGAAGTAGAAGCTCGACCCGTTGCCCAGTTCGCTTTCGGCCCAGATGCGCCCCCCGTGCAGCTCAACCAGGGCTTTGCTGATGCTCAAGCCGAGACCGGTGCCGCCGATGCGCCGGGTATTGGTATTGTCGACGCGGTAGAAGCGTTCCCAGATCCGCGCCAGGTCCTCCGGGGCAATGCCGATGCCCTGGTCGTGGACCCCGATCAGCACGAAGCGCCCTGGCGGATGATCGGCGGGCAGTTGCTCGGGGTGGGCCTCGTGCAGCTCCAGCGCGATCTCGCCGCCATTCGGGCTGTACTTGATCGCGTTGGTCAGCAAGTTGAAGATGATCTGCTTCACCTTATCGCGGTCGATATAGGCCGGTGGCAGCTGCGGTGCCACATCGAGCAGCAGCTTGTGGTTGGCCAGTTGCGTGTGCAGCTGGGTGGTCAACTCGGCAACGATGCTGTTGAGCGAGGTGACCCACTGGTTGAGCACCACCTTGCCCGCCTCCAGCCGCGAGAAGTTGAGCAGATCTTCGACCAGCTGGGAGAGGCGGCTGGCCTCGATATACACGGTGCTGATGAACTGGCGGCGCTCGTCGGCAGTGAACTCGCGGTTCAGCAGCAACTCGGTATAGCCGAGTATCGACGTTAGCGGTGTACGCAGTTCGTGCGAGACGATCGAGACAAACTCGGTCTTGAGCCGTTCTGCTTCACCCTCACGGGTCACATCGCTGACCGCCCAGAGGCGCCCGGTTACCTGTTGCTGGCTGTCATAGGTCGGCACTGAAAGCACCTGGAGCTCCTGGGTCGGATTGACGAGGCGCATGCGGAGCAGCCGGCTCTGGCTGGGGGTGCGCTGGCCGCTGGTACAGAACTCAGTGAGTGTGAGCGGCTCCTGGAGGCGTGGCAGCAGCGTTTCGACCAGATCGAGCGAGACGTGAAACGGCGTACGGCTGTGGCCATTGAGCCCGAACAGGGCATACCAGGCGGGATTGGCGCGGAGCACCTTGCCGTTGCTATCGAGCAGGGCCAGCCCGGTGGGCAGGCTGGCGAAGACCTGGCCAAGGAAGTTCGCGTTCTCCAGGGCGTCCTGGTAATGGATAGCGCGGCGCAGCGGGTGGGCGGCCCGGTCGCAGAGGGCGCGCACGAACGCCAGTTCCGCTTCGCCGAAGGCATTGGAGCGCGGGCTATCGAGGACGATCACTGCGGCAGCGCGGCCGTCGACAAGGATGGGCGCGGCGAGCTCGGCGCGGGCGCCATGGCCAGCCGGGAGCATCGCGGGCTGCAGTGTCACGTCGCGGATCAGCAGGGCGCGACCGAGGCGCGCGGCCCGCCCGGCGAGCCCGGCCTCCCAGCTCAGGCGCTGGCGGCTCTGGGCCGGCAGGCCTGCCCAGCGCTCATCGGGATAGCCCTCGTAGACCTGGAGCACCAGTTCGCCCAGTTCGTGGTCGACCAGGGCCACCGCGCCGGCCTCGGCGCCAGTGCTCTCGAGCGCGCGGCGCAGCAGCAGGCTGAGCAGTTCATGGACGCCGAGCATCTCCTCGAGGCGCGTATCGATCGCGATGAGTTGGCGCTGGCGCCGCGGGTCGAGGGTCAGGCCGGTGGGGGTTTCGCCATCGCTGGCGCCCGCGGGCGGGGCGGGGAGGCGCTGGCCCTCCTGGGCGATGGCAATTGCCAGTTGGGGCAGCAGGGCCGTGATCAGTTCGCGGCTCGCCGGACCGAAGCTATGGCCGTGTTCCGCGCGCAGCTCAAGGACACCCCAGAGCCGGCCGCTCCAGTAGATCGGCGCGCCCAGATAGGCGGCCTGCCCGACGGGCAGATGACTATCCACGACCGCAGTATTGCTCACCACGATCGTGCGCGTCTCCATCGCGCCGGCAAGCGCCACCTGGCGGGTCAATGCGTCGTCCCAGGGGTAGGGCCAGCCCGCGGTGGAGTAGTACTGCTGGCGCACGGTGCCCGGCGTCGCCGACTGCAACCAGCAGGTAAGCCGGGCGTCGCGGAAGCGCAGGCTGACGCGGAGCAACTCGAACAGCCGGTGCATCCGCTGTTGGAGCGGCTGCGCACCATAGAGACAGTGGGTCGCCTCGGCGAGCAGCGCAAGGGCCTCGCTTGCACGATCGGTTTTTGAGGTCATAGTTCCGTGGTATGGTTGCCCTGCAGCGCGCTGGCCGGCAGTCGGTCGCCAGCGCGCTCGCATGCTCACATTGTAGCGCCTGTGGCTGCACTGTCAAAGCAGTCTTCCCGATCGAACGAGATGCGGTATAATTGTGGCACGGTGTCGTATCCTTATCTCCGGAGCAGGAGCGCGTATGTTCACGCATGTTGACCACATCGGGTTCGCTGTCGCCGATGTTGAAGCGGGGATCGCCTTCTACAGCCAGGCCTTCGGGCTGACCGAGTGGGAGCGGATCAGCATGCCCGAGCGGCACATGGCGGTTGGCGTGGCGCGCCTCGGTGATACGCTGATCGAGTTGATCGCCCCCACCTCCGAGGAGGCTGCCTTCGCCAAGTTCCTGCGCGACAAGGGGCCGGGTGTCCATCACATTGCCTACCGGGTGGATGATATTCGGGCCGCGCTGGCCGAGCTGCAGGCCCGCGGCGTGCCGCTGATCGACAAGGAGCCACGCCCCGGGATCCATAATACGCTGATCGCTTTTGTGCATCCGAAGGCCGGTGGTCAGGGCGTACTGATCGAGCTCGTCCAGCACCAGCACTGACCGGCCCGCGACCCTCCGCCACGCTGTTGACACGCATCTATGATCCACGATGACGAAGAAGCCCGGCGGCTGCTTTGCAGCATGAGCCTCGGCTATACGGCGTACCACGTGTGGGCGACACAGGCCCGGCGTGAGCGCAAGTACAACATCGCGCGCCTGTTGGAGGCGTTGAGCGATGTCAAACGAGTGCGCGCCGAGCGGGCCTTCCGTACCCTTGGCGAGGTCGGCAAGACGCTGGCGAACATCGGGCGGGCGCTGGCCGGCCTCGAACCCGAGACGGTAGCCACCGGCCCGGTCACCGGCACGGGTGTGCTTTCCCGTGAACTGATGGGCCGAGCCGCCCATGCGCTCAGCGAAGGGCGCGATCTGACCGCCGAGGAACTCGATGACCTCTACGTCTGCGGCAGCTGCGGTGAGTTGATGGAGGGGGTGCCACCGGCGAGTTGCGCGGAATGCGGCACGGTGCGTGAGGGCTTTCTCAGCTTCCGTGCCGCCGAGGCGATGGGCACCCTCGGACCTACCAACCTGGTCAGGCGGCTCGAACAGGCCCCGGAGACGCTACGCGCCCTACTGGCCGACCTCGACGACGAGTTGCTCAGCCGCCCCGTCGGCGGGCACTCGCTCAAGGAACTGCTTGGCCATCTCACCGATATGGACATCGTGTTCCGTGAGCGGGCCTGGTTCATCCTGGAGATGGAGAACCCACGCCTGCCGGCTGCTCACCCGCCGACCCTCGAGAAGGCTGCCGTCTATCGCAGCTACCCGATCGGCGATCTGCTCGATGCCTTCACCAACAGTCGCCGGCAGACCCTCAACCTGCTCCGTGGACTGACCCCCGCCGCCTGGCATCGTACCGGCTACCACGCGATCTTTGGCACCATCCCGCTCACGCATCAGGGCAACTGGGTTGTGGACCACGAGCGTGGCCACCTGATCGAGATGGCCCAGATCCGTCACGACTTGCTCGAGCAGCGCGACCAGCAACGTCCGATCGTACTGCCCGATAATCTGGCACCGGAGATCCTCGAGGGGGAGTAAGGCGATCTGGGGTCAGCGCGGCTGCTCATACCAGTGACGAGTGATGAGTGACGAGCCGCATGGTCCGCATCATGCTGCGGAGCAGGGCCAGTTCGATGCGCAAGGCTTCATCCGGATCTGGTATCACAAGTAGCTGCGTTTGAGCAGGCGGCGCAGACGTCCACGCGGCCCCGCGCGCAGCATCCGTCCGAAGAGGGCGAGGAAGAACATGCCGCTCAGGGCAAGCGGCCCGTGGCGCGGCCGCACCATGTCGCAGAGCGTCGCCGGGTCGTGCAGTGGCAGGGGCGATGTCGTGTGCACCTCGACCTGCAGATCGTCGCCGTGCCATTCACGCTCAACCCAGAACAGGTCGGGCATGCTGCGCTGGAAGAAGTAGTAGGCGGGGTTATACTCGTAGAGATAGTCAAACAGCTCGCCGAAGGGCTCGGCGGGCTCTTTGGGGTGCAGAACCAGGGTCTCGCCCACCAGGTTGACATACCAGCGATGGAACGACCAGTGGAAGAGGCGCTCGGCGATCTCCGAGGGGCTATAGATGTAGCCGGCCCTGCTGGTGCGGCGCAGTTCGCGCGCGAACTGCGCAGGGTCGTCCATATGCTCCAGGACATTGGAACAGATGCTGTAGGTGAAGGCACCATCCTTGAAGGGCAGGTGGTGGGCGTCGGCCACCACAAACGGCCGGTCGATCACCAGGTCGCCGCCCCGTTCGCGATTATCGGTGCCGAGGAAGCGGTCGACGAGCACATCGGAGCGAGGGTGCGGGTTGTCGCCGCTGCCGATCTCGAGCACCAGGCCAGTCTTCGGGGGGTTAAGCTTCTGTTTCATTGGGTGCTCTGGGCCACGGGCCCAACACCTGACCTACTAGTTGAGGTCGTCACCCGACAGACTATCCCTGAGGATGTCCAGGTTCTCCAGGGCAAGGCCGGTCCCGATTGCCACGCAGGAGGCGGGCTGGTCGGCCACATAGCAGGGCACGCCGGTGACTTCGGTGAGCAATTCGTTGATGCGGCGCAGCATCGAGCCGCCGCCGGTCATCACCATCCCCTTGTCGATAATATCGGACGAGAGCTCGGGCGGGGTCTCGACGAGCACGGCGCGCACGGCATTGATGATCGCCTCGAGTGGCTCCTGGAGGGCGTCGGTGATCTCGTTCGAATCAACGTCGATCGTACGGGGCAGGCCAGCCACCTGGTCGCGGCCGCGCGCCTGGGTAGTCAGCGGGCGCTCCAGCGGCAGGGCCGAGCCAATCTCGATCTTGATGCTCTCGGCGGTGCGCTCACCCACCAGGACGTTATACTTGCGTTTGATGTAGGCGGCGATCGCCTCGTCGAACTTATTGCCCCCAACGCGCACCGAGGTGCTGACGACGATATCGTTGAGTGAGATCACGGCCACCTCGGTGGTGCCACCGCCGATGTCGATGATCAGGTTGCCGGAGGGTTGGGCGACGGGGATGTTGGCGCCGATCGCGGCGGCGAGCGGCTCGCGGATGAGGTAGGCCCGAGCCGCGCCGGCCTCCAGCGCCGCGTCGCGCACGGCGCGCATCTCCACGCTGGTCACCCCGGCGGGGATACAGATCATCACCTCGGGCCGGGCGAGGCGGAAACGGCCGGCGGCGCGGCCGATGAAGTATTTGAGCATCGCCTCAGTGACCTGGTAATCGGCGATAACGCCATTGCGCATCGGCCGGATCACCTCGATGCTCTCGGGCTCGCGGCCGAGCATTGCCAGGGCCTCGGCGCCCACGGCGCGCACCCGCCCATCTTTCGTGCTCAGCGCCACCACCGAGGGCTCGGAGAGCACGATGCCCTTGCCCTTCAGGTATACCAGCACATTCGCCGTGCCCAGGTCGATGCCGATCTTGCGGGCCATAGCACCTCTAGCGCTGCCGGCGCGCCTGCGCCGGTGGATGTTGGCAAAACGCTCCTTATTATACATGACCTCTGCACGCGGTGTTTGTTCGTTGGTTATGGCGGCCGCGCCACCAGAACCAACGAACAAAGCGGGGTTTGGGGCTTGCCCCATCCCCGTGAGCAGGGTCTTCCAGCGCGGCGTTCAGGCCCGAAGGGGGAACGAGGCGGGCGGGGCGGGGGGCAGGCGGCTGCGCCCCTACTGGCGGCGGCTGGTCTCTTTGAGCCGTGCGACTTGCAGGCGGGCCATCTCTTTGCGCAGCTTGGCCTCGGCGATCGCCGCGTCGCGCTCGCTCTGGGCCATCTGCTTGCGCTCCTCCGCGAGTTTCCGTGCTGCCTCGGCGCGGACCTCGTCGATCTCGTCGGCCCGCTCCACCGTATCGGCGAGGATGGTCACCCGGGTGGGTAGCACCTCCATGAAGCCGCCGGAGACGGCGAAGGGCGTGCGCACCCCACCTTTCACGATGCCGAGCTCACCGGGCTCGAGGATGGTCAGCAGGGGCGCGTGGCGGGGCAGGATACCGACGCGCCCGTCTTTGGTCGGTGCGCTGATCAGGTCAACGTCGTCGACGAGGACCACACGCTCAGCGGTGATAATCTCGAGGTGGATGGGCATCGTTTCGTTCCCCGTATGGGCGTGGCTGCGCCCCTACGCTTTTTGACTCGCCTCGTAGGCGGCCAGCACCTCGTCGAAATCGCCCTGCATGTAGAAGAACGACTCGGGGATGTGGTCGCCCTCGCCATCGAGCACACGCTTGAAGCTCTCGACCGTCTTCTTGATCGGCACATACTTGCCGGGGCGGCCGGTGAACTGCTGGGCCACGGTGAAGGGCTGGGAGAAGAACAGTTCGATCTTGCGCGCGCGGGCGACGGTCAGCTTATCGTCGTCGCTCAGTTCCTCCATCCCGAGGATGGCGATAATGTCCTTCAGGTCCTTGTAGCGCTGCAGCACGCGCTTGACGTCCTGGGCCACGCGGTAGTGCTCATCGCCGACCACATTCGGGTCGAGGATGCGGCTGGTGGAGGCCAGCGGGTCAACGGCGGGGAAGATCGCCCGCTCGGCGATGCTCCGCTCCAGCGAGATCGTTGCATCGAGGTGGGCGAACACCGTGGCCGGGGCCGGGTCGGTGTAGTCGTCGGCGGGCACATACACCGCCTGCATCGAGGTGATCGAGCCGCGCTTGGTGGAAGTGATGCGCTCCTGCAACTCGCCCATCTCGGTGCTGAGCGTAGGCTGGTAGCCCACCTGCGAGGGCATACGTCCGAGCAGCGAGGACACCTCCGAGCCGGCCTGAACGAAGCGGAAGATATTGTCGACGAAGAGCAGGATATCGCGGCCCTCATCGCGGAAATACTCGGCCATGGTCAGCGCGGTGAGGCCCACGCGCAGGCGCGCGCCCGGCGGCTCGTTCATCTGGCCGAAGACCATCACCGTCTTGTCGAACACGGTGGTGGCGTCGTCGATGCGGGCTTCCTTCATTTCGTGGATCAGGTCGTTGCCCTCGCGGGAGCGCTCGCCCACGCCGGCAAAGACCGAGTAGCCCGACTGCTCCTTGGCGATGTTGGCGATCAGTTCCTGGATCACCACCGTCTTGCCCACGCCGGCGCCGCCGAAGATCGCCGTCTTGCCGCCGCGGGTGAAGGGCGCCACCAGGTCGATCACCTTGATACCCGTCTCAAAGATCTGGGCCTCGGTTGACTGCTCCTCGAAGGAGGGCGGCGGCCGATGGATGGGTCGCCGCTCGACATCGGCAGTGACGGCGCCCTCGCCATCGATCGGGTCGCCGAGCACATTGAAAACGCGACCCAGGGTCGCCGGGCCGACCGGAACCGCGATCGGTTTGCCGGTGTCGACGACCGGCACGCCGCGCTGGAGCCCATCGGTGCTGCCCATGGCCACGGCTTTCACCCGGCCCTCGCCGAGCTGCTGCTGCACCTCGCAGACCAGCTTGCCGCCCTCGGCGAGCGGGATCTCCAGGGCGTTATAGATCTCGGGGATGTGGCCGGTGAACTGGCAGGTGACCACCACGCCGATAATTTCAAGGACGGTACCCTGGGGGGGGCTTCCATTGCTCATGCTGGTTTTCCTTCGATCGGTGGGGCGCAGCGGGCTGCGCCGTTATGCCTCGGCCAGCGCCGCCGCACCCGAGGAGATCTCGCTGACCTCCTTGGTGATCGCCGCCTGGCGCGCCTTGTTGTAGCTGAGGGTCAGATCGCGCACGAGATCCTTGGCGCTCCTGGTCGCGTTGCGCATCGCGACCATCTGGGCTGAGTAGAAGCTGGCGATCGACTCCAGGATGGCCTGGTAGATCTGTGTCTCCACGTAGCGTGGCAGCAGTTCGGCCAGTACCTGCTCCTGGTTGGGCTCGTAGGTGAAATCGAGCCGGCTGCCATCGCTAACTTCCGGCGCCTCGACGGGCACCAGCTTCTTGAGGGTGGGACGCTGCACCAGGGTATTGATGAACTCGCTGTAGATCAGATAGACTTCGCTGTACTCACCGGCCTGAGCGCGGCTCAGCGCCGCAGTGGCCACGCCGAGGATCTGCTCCAGCGCGGGCGCATCGCCGAGCTTGATCGCCTCGGCTTGCAGGTTCTGCCCGCTGCGGCTGAGGAAGTCGCGCCCTTTCTTACCGTAGGCGAAGGTCTCGACCGTGCGCCCCTGCTCCTGCTGTTCGAGGATGAAGCGGCCGACCCGGCGCAGCACGTTGGAGGTCAGGCTGCCGGCGAGGCCACGATCGGGGGTGACCACGATCAGCGCCACCTTGTTGCTGTCGGCTCGCACATCGAGCAGCGTGCCCTTGCGCGCGCCGCCGACCATACGGCTAGTCAGGTCGCCGACGATATCACGCATGCGATCGGCGTACGGGCGGGTCGCCAGCACGTTGCGCTGCGCGCGCCGCATCTTCGAGGCGGCGACCATCTCCATCGCACGGGTGATCTGCGCGACGTTTTTGACCGAGCGGATACGCCGTTTGATTTCGCGGCTGGATGCCATGTTCGCTCCGCTAGGGCTGAAGGGCTAACAGCGTGACGATACGCGACCGTATCACTGGTAGCTACTGGTCGCCTTGAATTCCTTAATTGCCGCTTCCAAGGCTTGCTTGACCGCGTCGCTCGGGAACTTCTTATCGAGGCGATTATCGAAGATCAGTTTGCGCACCTCGGGGTGGGCGGTCTGCATAAACTCCAGGAAGTCATCGCGCCAGCTGGTAATGGCCGCCACGGGCACATCGTCGAGGTAGTTGTTATTGGCGGCATAGAGGATGGCCACCTGGTCCTCGACAGGCAGCGGGTTGTACTGCGGCTGCTTGAGCAACTCCTGGAGGCGCTGGCCACGGTCGATCTGGGCCTTGGTGGTGGCGTCCAGGTCGGAGGCGAACTGGGCAAAGGCAGCCAGGTCGCGGAACTGGGCCAGTTCACCCTTGAGCTTGCCGGCGACTGAGCGCATCGCCCGGGTCTGGGCGGAGGAGCCCACGCGGCTGACGGAGATACCGACGTTGAGCGCGGGGCGCTGGCCGGCGTTGAACAGGTCCGCCTCGAGGTAGATCTGGCCATCGGTGATCGAGATGACGTTGGTGGGGATGTAGGCCGAGACGTCATTGGCCTGGGTCTCGATCACGGGCAGGGCGGTCAGCGAGCCGCCGCCGAAGTCTTCATTGAGGCGCGCGGCCCGTTCGAGCAGGCGCGAGTGGAGGTAGAACACATCGCCAGGGTAGGCCTCGCGTCCGGGGGGACGGCGCAGCAGCAGCGAAACCTGGCGGTAGGCGACGGCGTGCTTCGAGAGGTCGTCGTAGACGATCAGGGCGTCCTTGATCGTCTCGCCGTGGAGTTGCACGCCATTCTCCATAATCTCCTCGCCCATCGCGCAGCCGGCATAGGGGGCGATATACTGGAGCGCGGCGCTCTCCGAGGCCGAGGCGGAGACGACGATCGTATACTCGAGGGCGCCATAGCGCTCGAGGATGCCCACCACCTGGGCGATCTGGGCGCGGCGCTGGCCGATGGCGACATAGATGCAGACCATCCCCTGGCCCTTCTGGTTGAGGATGGTATCGACGGCCACCGCGGTCTTACCGGTCTGGCGGTCGCCGATGATCAACTCACGCTGGCCGCGCCCGATCGGGATAAGCGCATCGATCGCCACGATCCCGGTCTGCACCGGGGTGTCGACCGACTTACGGGTGATCACGCCAGGGGCGATACGTTCAACCTCGCGGTAGCTGGTCGCGGCGATCGGGCCCTTGCCATCGAGCGGCTGGCCGAGCGGGTTGACCACGCGCCCGAGCAGGGCCTGACCAACCGGCACCGAGATCACGCGCCCGGTGGCGGTCACGAGGTCACCCTCTTCGATCGACTCGTAGTCACCGAGGATGATCGCGCCGACGCTATCCGCCTCAAGGTTGAGGGCGTAGCCGAAGATCGACTCAGCGCGGCCCGCCTTGGGCGGAAACTCGATCAACTCGGAGGCGCGCACCTGGTCGAGGCCGTCGATCCGGGCGACGCCATCGCCGACGGCGGCGACGGTGCCGACATTGACCTGACGCGGCTTCAGCTCGACCCCGGCGGCGATACTCTGCCGCAGCCGGGCAATCAAGTCATCGGAGATGGTGGACATCAGCTACTCCTACCACAATCCATGAGCCAGAGGGATGCCGTCTAGCTCGCGAGCATATTGCGCTGGATGGCGCTGAGGCGGGTGCGCAGGCTGTTGTCGAGCACCTGGTCGCCCACGCGAATAATCAGGCCGCCGATCAGCGAGGGATCCACGGTGAAGGTGATGGCGAGCTCCTGGCCATAGCGCTGGCGCAGGTCGCGCACGATCAGTTCCTTCTGCGCGGCGCTCAGGTCGAGCGCGCTGGTGACGCTGGCATCGATGAGTTGGGCAGACGGGCCGGCAGCGAGGCCAGCGAGCGCATCGATCACCGCGGGCAGGTGTTCGAGCAACCGCTCCTTGGCGAGGCCGTGGAGCAGATTGCGAACCTGGGGCAGGGCATTGGCGGGCAGGGCCGCATCGATTGCCGCAGCCGGGTCGCCTTTGGCGCCGACGGCGGCCAGTTTCGGCGCCGCGGCGCGCAACTGGTCGAGCGCCGTGCCGAGCAGCGACTCGTAGAGCGTGCCGGCAATCGCCCGGGCATCAACTTTTGTTGCCATCGCTGCCCCCCTAATTCCGGCGCTCGAGGGCAGCGAGTGACTCGGCGATCAGCTTATCGTGGCCACTGGCCTTCAATTCAGCGTTAAGCACCCGGCTGGCGGTAAGCGTCACCAGTTCGGCGATCTGGCCCTTCGCCTCGCGCAGCATCTGGTCGCGCTCCTGGGCGGCCTGGGTCCGGGCCTCTTCGCGAAGCCGGTCGGCCTCGCGGCGGGCCTGGGCGATGATCTCTGCCTCCTGGGCCTTGGCCCGGTCCTGGGCCTGGGCGACGATCGCGGCAGCCTCCTGGCGGGCCTTGGCGATCTCGGCGTCATAGTCACGTTTGGCGTAGGCGAGTTGCTGTTTGACCTGGTCAGCCTCGCGCAGGCTCGCTTCGATGCGGGCGGTGCGGTCATTGAGCATCTTCTGGACCGGCTTATACAGCAGTACCCAGAGCAGCCCCACCACCACGCCAAAGTTGATCAGCTGCGCGAGGAACAGGTTCAGGTTAATTCCGAGAGCTTCCACCCTAAAACCTCCGTCCCGGCGAGCTGCTTACTGAATAACGCCGAAGGCGATCATGAACGAAATCACCAGACCGAAGATCGCGAGGGCTTCGGTGAAGGCAATGCCGATGAACATGTAGGTGACGAGCGTATTCTCCATCTCGGGGTTCCGGCCCATCGCCTGCAGGGCGCCCGCCACAATGATACCGATGCCGATACCGGGGCCGATTGCGGCGAGACCGATGGCGAGCGCGGTGGCGATGAGATTCAGGCCTTCCATTGTCTCCGGTCCTCCTAACTTAGCGCGAAGCACTGTGTCCGTTGCATGTCGGGTTCAGCTGGCGTCAATGGGCCCTGGATTGAGCGGCCTCGGCGCCGTGGGCATGCTCATCACCGTGATGCTCGCCCTCATGGCTGGTGGTGGCAATGCTGAGGAAGGCCATGGTAAGCAGGGCGAAGACCAGGGCCTGGATGAAGCCGACGAAGAGCTCAAAGCCATAGATTGGCATGGGCAGAACCAGGGGCACCAGGAAGGTCAGCACGGCGATCAGCACCTCGCCGGCGAAGATGTTGCCGAAAAGTCGGAGGGCCAGAGCGACGGGCTTGATCAGCTCGGAGATGAACTCGATGATGCCCACGAAGGACATGATCCCCTTGAGGTTGAAGAACTTCGAGAGGTAGCCGATGCCGAGCGTGCGGAAGCCCCAGTACTCGAAGAAGACGAAAGACAGCAAACCGATCGCGAAGGTGAAGTTCAGGTCGGTGCTCGGTGGGCGTAGCCAGGGGACCAGGACCGTACCCTCGGGGCAGGTCGTGTAGGGGTTGTGCTTCTCGGCTGCCGCCGGGATTAGCGCAATCGCGCCGGCCCCCGGTCCTTCCTGGACCACCGCCAGGCGCGCGGCCGAGTGCTCCTTCGCTTTGCACGGGCCGATCGAGCTGCCGCCGGGCAGCAGGCCGAGCCAGTTGGAGGCGAGCACAAACAGGAACAGCGTTGCCACCAGGGGCCAGGCGCGGTTGATGAACTTCGGGCTGATGTTCTTGAGCAGATTGTAGAGCGCTTCCAGAATGATCTCCAGCACATTCTGGAGCCCGCGCGGCACCATCTGCATGTTGCGCGTAGCCAGCCACGCCAGTACTACCAGCAGAATGTCGACAATGATGGCCGTGGACAGGGCATTGGTGACGTGGAAGCCACCGATGCTGAAGAGCTTCTCCGCCGCTACTTCGACATGGGGGTCGCCGCTGTAGAGGAAAAAGCGGCTGGCGATTGCGACCGCGAGTAGCACGACCACAATCACGATGGCGCGTGTACGTCCGGACAAGGCTCTACCTCCCTTTCGGGGCATCCGATCAGGCGGGCAACACACGACGAGTGGTACGTTGGTCGACCAGTTGCTGGCGCGCTACGGGGCGGCACTGGCACCCTGTCGTGACCAGCGGTTCGTGCAGCTTCGTTCCATCCTTCACAAAGAGAATAACACAGAATGGTCGAATGCACAAGTCAGCGCGGCGTGCCGTTATGCGGTGCGTATTCGTGAATTTCCGCGCGCGAGTATACCATAGCCTCTGCGTCGAGGCAAATGGTACGCAAGGCAAAGAAAAACCGGGGGGCACGCGCACCCGGTTCGCTCTGGTGCTTGTCCTGCGCTGATGAGAGAATTGGCGGCGGGAGATAGCACGCTGCGGCGGGAGATAGCACGCTGCGGCGGGACGCAGCACGCTATCATGTCATGCTGAGCCCTTCGGCTGCGCTCAGGGTGACACCATGCGGGAGCGGCACAGCAAATTGGTATAAGAATGTGGCTTAGCGCGTGAAGGCTTCGCGCAGGTCGCGGATGGCGCGTTTCGCGTTGATCCAGACGGCGCCGATCTTGGAACTGGCGACCTGCTTGTTGAAGACGAGCACCAGCAGGAAGCGTTGCATCACATCGAAGCAGTAGAGGTCAATGTTGACGCCCTCGTGGATGTAGACGCTCGTGGCGTCGCTCTCGCGGAGCTGGCGCGCCACCTC
>DAOUBZ010000443.1:0-2779 GCA_034432515.1 Chloroflexaceae bacterium
GGGGTATGTGGGGCCTGGGGGCGCAACTTCCCAAAAACCTACCCCTGGTAGGGGGGTGACGCGAGGACGCGCGGATGCGAGGACGCGCGGATGCGCGGATGCGCGAATGCGAGGACGCGCGGATGCGCGGATGCGCGGATGCGCGGATGCGAGGACATGAGGGCGCAACGGGGTGACGCGGCGACCGGGTCGTCGTGTCGTCGCCGCCCGCCTCATCGCGTCGTCGCCTCTCCGCTTCCTCGCGTCGTCGCCGCCCGCCTCATCGCCTCGCGCCGCCGATGCTGCGCCAGAGCCCGGCGATGGAGGCCAGGGCCGCCACTGCCGCCGTTGCCCAGGCTATTGGCCCGACGAGCGCCGTACCGGCCTGTTTGACGGCAATCGCCGAGAAGGCCCAGGCGATCACGGCGGGGAAGGCGGCGTCGCCCCGACCGACGCCCATGCCTGCGGCCAGCGCTGCGCCCACGCTCAGCAGCCCGGCGGTCCAGGCCTCGCGGCTGGCCGGGGTGCCCTCCCAGCCAGCTGCGTAGAGGCTCACTGCCACATTGAGGATGGTGGCCACACTCACCCAGCCCAGGTAGATGCTGAAGGGCAGCCGCACAAGCAGGCGCTCGACCAGCGGGCCGCCGCGCACGTGCCCCAGCCGCAGGTCGATCGTGATCAACGCCAGCAACAGGCCCAGCATCGCCCCCAGGGTCAGCCCGAAGCGATTGTAGTGCCAGAGCAGCAGCCAGGCCACGTTGGCCGCGCAGCTCACCACGAAGGGCCAGGCGATGCGCCTCAGCCGCTCGTTGTCGCGCTGACGCGGCAGCGCCTGGTAGACGGCGTAGCTGATCAGGCCGGAGTAGATCACGCCCCAGATGGCGAAGGCGTAGCCCGCTGGGATAATCAGCAGCGGGAAGCGGTCCGACACTTCGCCAGTGGTCTGCCCGTTGAGCGGCAGACTGTTGGCCAGGACATTGGCCGTAAGCGTGGCGGTCAGCGCGGCCACAACGGCGGCCTGGCGCGCCGCGTCGGCGGCGGATGGGGTGGCGACGGTGCTGGTCATAGGGGTCTCCCGCTAGTTACTCGAAAGCGCCGGTTGCTTCCACTCAAGCATACCCCCCTTCCTGGCTTCTGTCTACCGGGGGGCTGGCAGTAGTGGCGGTGCCAACGCGCGTGCGTACAGCCGCCCCGGGGGCCGGCGGCACCCCCCGCCCCGGGGGCATATTGGCGGCTGTGCTATCATAGGCGTAGCAACGCGCTCCGGTCCGCTGCCGTGTTTCTGTACCTCGCCTGGCCTGCACCAGCCTCCGCTGGGAGGAGTTTCCCCCGTGAGCACCTGGGAGTCGTACCTCGAGACCCACCAGCCGCGCTTTCTGAACGAACTGCTGGACTTCCTCCGCATCCCCAGTATCTCGGCCATCCCCGCCCACGCCGCCGACGTGCAGCGCGCCGCCGAGTGGGTCGCCAACCGGCTTGGCGCCGCTGGCCTCGAGCACGTGGGCATCCTGCCCACCGGAGGCCACCCGGTGGTCTACGCCGACTGGCTGCACGCCCCCGGCAAGTCCACCGTGCTGATCTATGGCCACTTCGATGTGCAGCCGGTGGACCCGGTCGAGCTCTGGAGCCACCCGCCCTTCGAGCCCCACGTGGCCGACGGCAGGGTCTACGCCCGTGGCGCCTCCGACGACAAGGGCAACATGCTCGTGCCCATCCTGGCGCTCGAGGCCATGCTCAAGACGGCAGGCGCGCTCCCGGTCAACGTCAAGCTCTTCTTCGAGGGCCAGGAGGAGATTGGCAGCCCGCAGCTCGGTGCGTTCCTGCCAGCGCACAGGGAGCGCCTGGCCTGTGATATGGTCTTCAGTGCCGACGGCGGCCAGTACAGCGAGCACGAGCCCGCCGTCCTCGTTGGCCTGCGCGGCCTCTGTGGCGTGCAGCTCGATGTCCGCGCCGCAAAGCTGGATCTGCACAGTGGGCTCTACGGCGGCGTAGTGATGAACCCCATCCACGCCCTGGTGATGCTGCTCGCCTCAATGCGCGCACCCGATGGCGTGATTACGGTTGATGGCTTCTACGACGCGGTGCGCCCGCTCAGCGACGTGGAGCGGCAACGCATCGCCGCCGTGCCGTTCGACGTTGCGGCGCTCAAGGCCGAGTTGCAGATCCCCGCCACCTTTGGTGAGGCCGGCTATACGCCCCTGGAGGCCAGCTGGGTGCGCCCCACCCTGGAAGTCAACGGCATCTGGGGTGGCTTCCAGGACGAGGGGATCAAGACCGTGCTGCCCAGTGAGGCCCATGCCAAGCTCACCTGCCGCCTGGTCGCCGACCAGGACCCGGCGACGATCATCGGCCTGTTGCAGGCGCACGTGGCGCGTCATACCCCGCCAGGCGTGACCATCAGCGTCACGCCGCTCCCCTCGGTCGCATATCCCTACCGCGTGCCCACGGACGACCCGGGCAACCAGGCCGCCCGTGCGGTGCTGCGCGAGCTCTACGGGCGCGAGCCCTACGATGTGTGGAGCGGCGGCTCCATCCCGGTCTGCAGCCTGTTCCAACAGCACCTCGGGGTCTATACCGCCAGCTTCGCCTTCGGGCTCAATGACGAGCGGCAGCACTCCCCCGACGAGTTCTATCGCCTTGCCAGCTTCCGCAAGGGTCAGAGCGCCTACTGCAAGCTACTGGAGCGGCTTGGTCAGGAGAAGGGAAACTAGATAGTCTGTCAACGACATCTTCTGGTATGCAATTGGTTCCACGATCCCTGCCGGTGGCGAATGTCACTCCGAGCGGAGCCGGAGGCGGA
>DAOUBZ010000444.1:0-3856 GCA_034432515.1 Chloroflexaceae bacterium
CGGTTGGCGCCAGCACGCCGCGCGCGCCGCGGGCCAGGGCGGCCTGGTAGGCCGCGGCGGCATCGCGCACCCGCAGCGCGATGTCCTTCACCCCGTCACCGTGACGGGCGACGTGCGCGGCGATCGGGTGATCCGGCGTCAGCGGCGCGGTGAGCACGAAGCGAACGTTGCGGCGCTGCAGCACATAGCTTGCCCGGTCGCGCACGCCGGTTTCGAGCCCGGCATAGGCGATGGGCGCCAGACCGAGGGTGCTGCGGTAAAAGTGCGCCGCCTGCCGGGCATTGCTTACATAAAACTCGACATAATCAACACCGTGGAACTCGAGCGGGTCATGTATGGGCTGCATTCGTGGTAATTACCTTGTTCAGAGCACTCCTTCTAGTGGCGAAATACCCTGACGATGCTGTGCGGCGCTCCTGGTGCGGACGCAGCGCGCTGCGTCCGTCCGTTCCTCAGCATTAGCGTGTCACACCACTAGCAACTGGCGAGCCGGGTTGAACCACGGCCCTGAGTCATCATACCGGGCCTATTCTGGTGTGTCAAAGCTGTCACCGTCGCCCGCGGTTGTCAAACGCTCACCAACGAGTCATCCAACCGTCATGCGCAAACGGCGATACTACGAGCCTCTATCGTTAGCATGGGCAAGACAACTCGGTCCCGCTCCGTCCCGTGGAGGTTTGGTGATGCATCAACGTCTCCGCCGTGCTGTCACCCTGGTGCTGGCTACGGTGTTTCTGCTGCTGATCAGCCTGGTTTCCAGCCGTGCCGAGGCCAATCTGCCGGCCGACTCTGCGGTCGGCCGCCCCGACCAGGCCGTGCTCATTGCCCCCGAACAGCCGGCCGAGCCGGCTGCCGGTGTGCTCGCCGCGCTGGGTGAGGAGAGCGGCTACGCCTATCTCTCGCCCGTCACCGCCGCGCCACGACCCTTCACCCACCTGCTGCTGCGCTGGGAGGCCGTTCAGCCCGCTGCTGACACGGTGGGCCTGGAGGTGCGCGTCTCGCTCGATGGGAACACCTGGTCGCCCTGGGTGGAGGTACTTGAGAACGCCGACCTGTGGCTACCCGAGGATGGCGACGAGGTCCACTGGAGCAATGAGCTCTACGCGGGTGAGGGAGTTCGTTTCTGGCAGGTGCGGGCCCGGCTGACTGCCGGCCCCGATGGGGCGCTGCCCGTGCTGCGGCGCATCGAGGTGAACACGGTGGATGCGCGCTTTGGCCCGGCGGAGCCGCAGCCTGATCCGCCGACCGCAACGGCACTCGCCCAGCTCAGCCGCCCGCCCGTGGTCAGTCGCAGCGCCTGGGGCAACCCCGATGGCCAGGGCAGCCGGGTGCCGCCCAGTTACTACCCGGTGCGGCATCTGGTCATCCACCATACCGCCGACGCCAATAGTCTCTCGGGGAGCCAGCAGAGCTGGGCCGATCGGGTGCGGGCGATCTGGTCGTTCCACACCTTCACCCGGGGCTGGGGCGACATTGGTTACAACTACCTGGTCGATCCCAACGGCGTCATCTACGAGGGCCGCGCCGGTGGCGATGATGCGGTTGCCTTCCACGACACGGCCAACTATGGCTCGCTGGGCGTGGTCCTGATCGGGACCTACACCTCGGTGCCGCCCACCACGCCCGCCGTCGACAGCCTGATCAACCTGCTGGCCTGGAAGGCCGAGCAGAAGGGCCTCGACCCGCTTGGCCGCTCGTTCTACTACGGCTGTTCGATCTCGCGCTACTGCAGTCCCTTCAACGCGGGCGCAGTGGTCAGTACGATCAGCGGGCATCGTGACGTGACGCCAGGCCGCACCACCTGCCCCGGCGACCGGCTCGCCGCCATGCTGCCCAACATCCGCCAGCGGGTGCGCGATCGGCTGAGCGGGGTTGGGCCGGTGGACAACGGCGATCTCACCATCGATGACCGGGAGAGCAGCTTTGAGCGCAGCGCGGCGAACTGGTACGAGTGGCCCTGCGGCTTCGACGGTGGCACGGCTTACACCTTCGGCACCGATAACCCGGCCGAGAGCACCAACCGGGGCATCTGGCGGCCAACCATTCCCGAGGCCGGGCGCTACCACGTGGTGGTTCACATCCCCAGAGGCTGCGGGCTGCCGCAGGCCACGGCGCGCGCCGTGTACACCATCGCGGCCACCGATGGGGTCTATCAGGTGACCGTCAATCAGAACACCGCTGAGGAGTGGGTCTCACTGGGGGCCTACAACTTCAACGCCGGACGCCAGGGCTACGTGGAGCTGAGCGATCTTACGGGCGAGCCGCTGATCAGCCAGCGAGTGGTCTACTTTGACAGTGTGCGCTGGCTGAAGGAGGACCCGGCGGCGGCGCGGGTCGATCTGTTGAACGTGCGCTACGATCGGCTCAGCCTGGCCGCGGGCGAGTTGCTGAAGGTGACCTTCACCGTGCGCAACAGTGGCACGCTGCCCGTGGAGGGGCAGGCGCCCGAGGCGGGGCGCGCTGCCGATGGAAGCTACGACCTGGCCGACAGCTACGTCTACGACGAGGCGGAGTGCTTCCTGGGTGCAGCCGGGCAGGCCTACCCGAGCTACCCCAAGGAACTGGGCCGCATCCGGCTGACCCTCGGCCCGCTTGAGGCAGGCCGGCAGCCCGCCTGCGCCGGCGACAGCGGCGGCTACCCGTGGCGCTGGGGCATCAACGGGCGGCTCGCCCCGGGCGAGACGCGCGATGTCGTGGGTTATGTGCGGCTACGAACGCCGGGGAGCTTCAGTGTGCGCGCCGGTCTGATCAACGAGTATGTCGGCTACTTCGCCCGTGACGTGGCGCTCACCGGTGTGACGGTGACGCCCGAGCACCAGCGGCCCGTGCCGGCCGCCTACGACGAACTGCTGCGGCCCCTGGCCCACGTCTACCGCGCGGATGGCATACCGGACAATCTGCTGGGGCGCACCCCGGACGGCTCAGCCGCCCTGCGCGGCGCCTACCTCGGCAGCTTCGTCTGGCAGGGGGAAGTGCGCACCTGGGGGGCCGACGGCCCGCTCGCCCGGGCACCCGATGCGGCGGAGCGCCTGATTATCGAGCAGACGCGGGTCGTTGTGGCGCCGGTGGCTGGTCAGTATACCGTGCGGCTCAGCAGTGACGCCGTGGCCTGGCTGTGGGTGAACGGGCAGCTGGTGCTCAGCACCGCAGGCCGCCAGGACGAGAACAGCGTGGAGACGACCGTTATGTTGAGCGCCGGGCGGCACGTGCTGGCGTTCCGCTCGGTCGAGGCGGGCGGCAGTGTGACGGCGGGTTATGCTCTGCGTGCGCCGGGAGCCACCACCTTCGGCCCGCCGATCGACGGGCTCGGCGGTACGGGCGCCGTAATCGAGCAGCGCCTCGGCGCCACTTTCCGGCAGCTTGGTGGGCTGGTGCTGGCCGCCGACGACATGGGCGGCAGCGGCGTGACCAGGCTGCGTGTCTCGGTGAATGGCGGGCCGTGGGTGGAGCAACCCGGCCCACTCGTTGCACTCGGTGCCCTGCCCGACGGGCAGCACAGCGTGCGCTACCTGGCGCTGGACGGGGCGGGCAACCAGTCGGAGGAACGCACCCTGAACCTGCGCGTGGACTCGCGCCTGGAACTGCGGCGTGTCTATCTGCCGCTGACGGCGCGGTGAGGCGACGAGGCGAGGAGGCGGGAATGCGGGGACGCGGTGACGCGGGGTGACGCGGGGACGCGGGGATGCGGGGACGCGGGGACGCGGGGACGCGGGGATGCGGGGATGCGGGGATGCGGGGATGCGGGGACGCGAGGCTCTCAGGGGTAGGTTTTTGGCGGATGGCGTCCTGATGCGCTGCTTGCCCTCACCCCCCTGCCTCCCTCTCCCAGGCCTGGGAGAGGGAGGCAGGGGGGTGA
>DAOUBZ010000445.1:0-3694 GCA_034432515.1 Chloroflexaceae bacterium
CCCCCCCCCCCCCCACGCCAGATTCTGGCCCCCTCCCCTGGCAGGGGAGTGAGGAGGGGCTTGCCCCGAAACTGATTTGACAAAAGCACGCCCCCGGCGTATAATGCGCCACGATGCGCTGCAACCACTTGCCGAAGTGGCGGAACTGGCAGACGCGCTACGTTCAGGGCGTAGTGAGGGTAACCTCGTGTGGGTTCAAATCCCACCTTCGGCACCAGAGAGCCGCATTCGTTGGGGGATAGTTTAAAGGTAGAACGCCTGATTCTGGCTCAGGTAGTTGGGGTTCGAGTCCCTGTCCCCCAGCCAGACGTTTCGCCGCTACGCCCACGCGTGGCGGCTTTGTTCTTGGCTACTGCGCCGTCGCGAAGGCGCGGATGACCACCCCCAGCAGAAACAGGCAGACGGCCGCGAAGATCAGGGCCTCCCAGCGGCCGCTCCGCCCCCGGTTGTAGGCCATGGCACCCGGCAGGCCGAGCAGCGCCACCACGCCGTAGACGATGTGCAGCGCCAGGCCGCCCGCCGCAGCCGGCTCGCGCGCCAGCAGGATGGCACCCAGGAGGCACTGGGCGCCAATCAGCAACTGGGCCACCCAGAGTGCTGCACGGTAGCCCTGACCAACCTGGCTGCGCCAGGCGCATACCAGGCCCCACACCAGGAGCAGCGCGAGCAGGCCCGCGATCGTGAACTGTAGCCGGGCATGGAGCTGGTCGATACGCTCGATCATGGCAAGGGTTTCTCCTGGAGACTATTGTAGCGCAGTCCGGGCCCGCTAGCCGTCGCGCAGGGCTGATGCGACGTCCGCCTCCCGCGGTGTGGTGCGGGGCAGCGCGGCTACCCCACAAGGTGGTTGTTCGTTGGTGTTGGCGGCTGCGCCGCCAACACCAACGAACAACCAGGAGTCTGGGGCTTGCCCCGGGGACATGGCATCGGCCCTGAGGGTCCCTCGTCACGATCCGCGGCTCAGGGTATACTGTGCCCCTGGATCAATCAGGAGGCAGCTCTATGACCACGCTCTGGACCGACCGGATCGCCGTGGGCGCCCGGGACCTGCGCAGCTCCGCGATTCGCGACCTGTTGCAACTCACCGCGCAGCCGGATATGATCTCCTTCGCCGGGGGCCTGCCTGCACCCGAGCTCTTCCCCGCCGAGGAGCTGAGTGTGGCCGCCGAGCGCGCCATCGCCGAGGCGCCGCTGGCTGCGCTCCAGTATGGCCCCACCGAGGGCTTTGCGCCGCTGCGCGAACTGATCGCCGGCTGGCTCGAACCGCTGGGCCTGCAACTCCCCGGTGACCAGGTGCTGATCACCGCCGGCTCACAGCAGGGCCTCGACCTCGCTGGCCGCCTGTTGATCGACCCCGGCGCGCCGGTCGCGATCGAGCAGCCCAGCTACCTCGGCGCGCTGCAGGCCTGGCAGAGCTACCGGCCCCACTACCTCACCCTGCCGCTTGACGCCGATGGCCTCGATGTGGCCGCGCTGGAGACCCTGCTCGCCAGCGGCGCCCGCCCGCGCTTCCTCTACCTGGTTTCGTGCTTTCAGAACCCGACGGGGGCAACCCTATCCCCCGAGCGTCGCCACCAGTTGATCGCGCTGGCTGCACGCTACCAGCTGCCGATCATCGAGGACGACCCCTACGGCGAGCTCTTTTACCAGGGGGAGCGCCCGGCGCCCCTGGCTGCCCTCGACCTGGCGCTGCACGGCGAGTTGCGCCACGTGATCTACCTCGGCACCCTCTCGAAGCTGCTCGCCCCGGGCCTGCGCGTCGGCTGGATCGTCGCACCACGGGCGATCGCCCACCAGCTGGTGCTACTCAAGCAGGGGCTCGACCTGCATACCGGCAGCCTGGCCCAGGCCGTGGCCTACTACGCCTGCCGCGATGGTCTGCTCGCCCGGCACCTGCCGCGGATCCGGGCGCTCTACCACGAGCGGCGCGACGCCATGCTGGCTGCCCTGGAGCGTGAAATGCCCGCTACAGTGAGCTGGACCCGGCCGGACGGTGGTATGTTTCTCTGGCTGACCCTACCCACGCCGCTCGATGCCGCTGCGCTGCTCGAGCGGGCCATCGCGCAGCGGGTGGCCTTTGTGCCCGGCGCGCCCTTTCATCCGAGGGGCGGTGGCGCCAATACGCTGCGCCTGAACTTTTCGCACAGCGACCCGGCCCGCCTCAGCGAGGGCGTGCGCCGCCTGGGCGACGCGCTCCGCAGTCTGTAGGATCGTCACCATGACCATCGGCTGGATCGAGTGTCTGATCATCCTGGGGCTGGTGGCACTGGTGGTGGCGCTGGCCTTTCGGGTGGGGTACGATCGCGGGAGAAGGCGCTGATGGGGATCCTCTTCGGCTTGCTGGCGGCCCTTGGCTGGGGCGGTGGCGACTTCGTGCTGAGCCGCATCTCGCGTGCCATCGGGCCGCTGGCCACCATGCTCTACGTGCAGGCGGCCGGCATCGGGGCGATTGGCCTGGTGCTGCTGGTGCGCCGCGACCTGCCGCCGCTCGACCCGCAGCTCTGGGCGCTGGCTGTGGCGGTGAACGTGCTGAATGTGGCCGGGACGCTCTTCCTCTACCGGGCGCTGGCCGTGGGCACAGTGATGATCGTCTCACCGATCGCCGCAAGCTTTGCTGTGGTGACGGCCACGCTGGCCCTGCTGGGCGGCGAGCAACTGGCGCCCATGACCCTCGCCGGGGTGGCGCTGGTCATGGCCGGCGTGGTGGTGGTCTCGCGGGCCCCCGGGGCCGCACCCGTCTCACTGGTCGGCGTGCCGGCGGCCCTGGGTGCGGCCCTTGCCTATGGGATCTTCTTCTACCTGTTGCGCCCGGTAACCGAGGGGCTGGGCGTTGCCTGGCCTATCCTCATCGGCCGGGTGATGACCTGTGGCGTCGCCGTCGTGGCGCTGCTCTGGCGGCGCCAGCGCCCGGCGCCCCTTGCCCCCCGGCTGGCCTGGCTGACGGTGCTTGCCACTACGCTCGATACACTCGGCTTTCTAGCCTACAATACCGGCATCGCCACGGCCTATGTGAGCGTGGTGACGGCCCTGGCCTCGATCTTCAGCGCGGTCACTGTGCTGCTGGCCTGGGTACTGCTGCGCGAACGCCTCGCCTCGGTCCAGTGGGCCGGCGTGGCGGCCGTACTGGTGGGGGTATTGCTGGTGAGCTTAACGTGAGGGCCTGTGCATTACACGATCGTGGATAGCCCCCTGGGGCGACTGCTGGCGGCCGCCAGCGCGCAGGGGCTGTGCCTGGTCGGCCTCGCTGACGACGACGCCAGCCTCGAACAGGAGTTGCGCCGCACCTACCCGCAGGCGCAACTCCAGCGCGATGATGCCGGGCTCGCCGCCATCGCCGCGGCGCTGACGGACTACCTCACAGGTCGTGGGCCGTGCTCCGAGCTGCCGCTCGATCTGCCCGGCACGCCCTTCCAGCGCCGGGTCTGGGAGGCGTTGCGCGCCATTCCCTACGGCGAGACCCGTAGCTACGGGCAGATCGCCGAGGGCCTCGGCCTGGGGCCAGGCGCGGCCCGGGCGGTGGGTGGGGCCTGCGCGGCTAACCCGGTGGCCCTGGTGGTGCCGTGCCACCGCGCCGTGGCCAGCAATGGCCGGCTCCAGGGCTTTCGCTGGGGCCTTGAGCGCAAGCAGGCGCTGCTCGCCCTGGAGCGCCACGCGGGGTGATCAGGCCGTAGGGTCGAAGCATTGGCTGCGCCAA
>DAOUBZ010000446.1:0-3562 GCA_034432515.1 Chloroflexaceae bacterium
CACCGCGCCGGGCTCTACCGTACCCCAGAGGCCTCCGGCCCGCATGCGGGCCGGAGGCCCGCGCACCCGGCGTGGGCAAAACGGGGTTTGCCAGCAGCATCTTGCATCAGCCCTGCATCAGGCCTGGGCTACCGGGCGCCCCTCGAGAAAGAAGCGGCCCTCGGCATCGTCGTAGGCGAACAGTTCGGCATAGCGGCCCCACTCGCTGGCGATATCCAGCTGGCGTTCGGCCTCGGCGGGCGGGAAGTCGCGTTCGAGGGCGGTCAGCAGCACCTCCCAGCGCAGCGACTGGTCATCGGCGACCGCGAGCATACGCAGCATCCAGCGGAAGAAGGGCAGGCGGCGCAACCGGGTAGCGAAGATCTCCTTGCGCGCCAGGATGCTCGCCTCGGCGAACGCCTCACCCAGTGGGCTGAGGATCATCGCGCCATTGGCCACCCGGGCGAAGCCCAGCAGCTCGGCCGCCTCCACCAGCGGCAGCAACTGGTCGAGATCCAGGCCGAGGTCCTCGCGCAGCTGGGCGAGCTCGTCACGCTCCTCCGGGGTCGCATTCGTATGCTCGAGCAGACCGGCGAGTGCCGTAACGGGGGCAAGCGGCAAGGCGCGGGTCTGCCCGGCCTGGCCCGGCTCGGTGCCGAACTCGATCTCCTCGGGCTGGGTCTGGCCCATCAGCAGCGCGTAGACGCGGTTGACCAGCATGGCAAAGACCTCGGACTTGCGGTCACGGGGGTGCGGGAGCGTCACCGGCACCTCGGCTACGATACGGCCCGGCCCCTTGTCCATGACCAGGATCCGGTCGGCCATGAACACCGCCTCTTCGATGTTGTGGCTGACCATCAGCACGGCGCGGATCTGCAACTGGCCGCCGGTCCACAATTCGAGCACCTCGCCACGCAGCGTTTCGGCGCTCAGCACATCGAGCGCGCTGAACGGCTCATCGAGGCACAGCAACTCCGGGTCGACCGCCATGGCCCGCGCGATGCCGACCTTCTGGCGCATCCCGCCCGACAGTTCGCGCGGGTAGGCCTGCTCGAAGCCATCGAGGCCAACCATGTCGATCAGCTCGACGGCTCGATTGCGGGCCTGCTCGACGGCCTGGCCGCGGGCGCGCATCGCGACGGCCACGTTATCCTCTACCGTCAGCCAGGGAAAGAGGGCGAACGACTGGAAGACGATTGTCGCGTGGGGGTTGACGCCGCGCAGTGGCGCGCCGCGGTAGTGGACGCTGCCGGCACTCGGCTGGTTCAGGCCGGTGATGATGCGCAGCAGGGTGCTCTTGCCGCAGCCCGATGGACCGAGCAGCGCGACGAACTCGCCCTCGCGGATGGTCAGGTTGATGTTCTCGATCGCGGTGAACTGCCGCTCGCCGCGCCCGTAACGCTGGGTCACGCCGCGCAACTCAACCAGCAGCGGATCGCTGGCGGTGCTCATCATGATGCTCCTTGCTGCCTACTCCATGCGATAGGTTGACTCTGCGAGCCGGTAGAGGCGTCGCCAGATCAGGCGGTTGATCGCCACCACGGCGGCGACCATGGTCAGGGTGGCCGCCAGCAGCCCGGGGTAGTCGCCGGCGGCGGTGGCAGCGGTGATCTGCGCGCCGACGCCGAGCGTCTGGTAGCTCTGGCCGCCAAAAACCACATACTCAGCGACGATGCTGGCGTTCCAGGCCCCGCCGCTGGCGGTGATCATGCCGGTGATCAGGTAGGGGAAGAGCGCGGGCAGAATGAGCGTGCGCCAGCGGGCCCAGCCCGTGAGCTGGAGCAATTCGCTGGTGTAGCGCAGATCCTGGGGGATGGCCGCGGCCCCGGCGATGACGTTGAAGAGCAGGTACCACTGGGTGCCGAGCAGCATCAGCAGCACGGCGGCCAGGTTCAGCCCGCCGGGAGCGGCGAGCAGGGCCAGCACCAGCACCGGGAAGAGCGCCGTGGCCGGAATGGAGGCGACGATCTGGACCAGCGGTTGCAGCACCGCGGCCGCCCGCGGGTGCGTGCCGATGTACACACCCACCGGCACCGTCCAGAGCAAGGCGATCGTCAGGGCTGCGGCCACGCGCAGCAGGGTCGCGCCGACGCCCAGGCCGATCGTCAGCCACTGGGCCAGCGGCACCTGGAGCAGCAGCCGGCCACCGAGCAGCGCGCCGGTGAGCGCCGCAGCCGCGAAGGCGAGCAGGGCCAGCCAGCCCAGCGGCGAGGAGCCGGAAGCCGGCGCAGCGGCGGGGCGGGGGGGCGGCAGCAAGCGGGCCGTCAACGCATCGGCGGCGCGCCCCAGGGGGGCAAGCAGTCGCCCGATCTGCTCCAGGAAGGCGGCCCGTGTCAGCAGGTTGTAGAACCAGGACTGCGGCGGCGCGTCGCTCTCGGTCAGTTCGAGCTTGAAGCGATCCGCCCAGGCCAGCATGGGCCGCCAGACCAGCTGGTCCAGGATCACGATCACCAGCACCAGGGTGAGGATGCCCCAGCCGATCGCCGCCAGGTCCTCGGCATTGGCCGCCGTCTGCAGATAGGCGCCCAGGCCAGGCAGGCGGAAGTCGCGGTCGCCGAGGGTGAAGATCTCGGCGGCCATGAGGAAGAACCAGCCACCGGCCCAGCTCATCATGCTGTTCCAGATCAGACTCAGCGCGCCGAAGGGCAGCTCGAGTGTTGTGAGCCGGCGCCAGCGTGAAAAGCGAAAGATGCTGCTGGCCTCGCGCAGCTCCCCGGGGATGGTGCTGAGCGACTGATACCAGGCAAAGGTCATGTTCCAGACCTGGCTGGTGAAGATCAGGACGATGGCGGCGATCTCGACCGCGACAGCCTCGGGCAGAATGGCGCTGAGGCTGAGCAGCACGACGGGCAGAAAGGAGAGGATGGGCACACTCTGCAGCACATCGAGCAGGGGTATCAGCCAGCGTTCAGCCCGCGGATTGTAGGCGGCCAGGTAGCCGTAGACAAGGGTAAAGAGCAGCGAGAGGGTATAGGCTGCGGCCATGCGCCCCACCGAGAGCAACGCGTAGAAGGGCAGGGCCGTGGGCTCCAGGCTGATCGCGGGACCGCGCACCTCAGCGGGTGCCGCCTGGGCCAGCCAGACGCCGAGGGCCAGCAGGCCGGCGACGATCAGGAAGATCAGCGCGTCGGCGCCGGTGAACCGTGGTCGGGGCGACGGCGCCGGGGTGAAGACACGTCGGGTGGCGGCCATGGTGGAACCCCCGTAGAGCGACTCAGACCAGACCGAGCAGCCGGGGCGCGCGTGAGCGATGAGCAGCGACACAACCCCCGCTTCGCGCAGCCGCCTTGTCCAGTCATCGGCGGACAGGGCACACAAAAGCCCCGGTGGGCGACGCCGCACCGGGGCAACGGGCTGCGCAAGCCGGGCCTAGAGCGTCGGTAGCGTATGCTCGCGGCCCGCCGTAAAGCATCCTGAGTAGGCCGGATCGAAGGGTGCTGCAAGCAGCGAACATGTGTAATACCAATTTGCTGTGCCGCTCCCGCATGGTGTCACCCTGAGCCCTTCGGCTGCGCTCAGGGTACACTCCGCGAAGGGTCTCGGCATCAGGACGCCGAGATGCTTCGCTGCGTCTACCCTGAGC
>DAOUBZ010000447.1:0-9080 GCA_034432515.1 Chloroflexaceae bacterium
GCCTCGACGAGAACGGCCGGCCGGTGGGGGCGGCGCCCACCGCCGCGCCCGCAGCGCCCACCACTGCGCCCGGCGCCACCGCTGCGCCCGCACCCGGCGCCACCGCCGCTCCCACCGCGCCGGCCTTCTCCGGCGTGGGCTTCCCCGGCCTGCCGCCGGTGGACTTCAGCGAGGTGGTGAAGGTGCCGCTGCGCTCGGCGCGGCCGGTGAACGGCGCGATCACGCCGCGTGGCGGCGAGATCCTCGGCTACACCCTGGAGGCCCGCGCCAACAGCACGCTCGAACTGAGCTTCACGCGCGAGGCAGGCAACCTCAACCTGGGGCTCGTTGTGCTCTCGGCCGACAACAAGGTCTACTTCCAGACCAGCCTGGTTACCTCCAGCGCCCTCACCACAACCCTGACCTTGCCGGCCGCCGGAACCTACACCGTGGGCATCTTCCGCATCGGCCTGGTGGAGCCGAGCAGGCCGGAGGCCACGGCCTTCGAGTTGCTGGCGCGGGTGCGGTAGGGGCGCCGGTAGGGTATGCGCGCGGCCTGCCGTCACGCACCCTTACACGCCTTCGCCCCGCCCTTCGCTCCGCTCAGGACGGGCTCCGGCGCTACTCAGGATGCTGCAAGCGACGAACATTTGTGATACGCTACTGGCGCTCTAGAGTCGGGCGCGGTTTGGTACAGCCCCAGACCGCGCCATAACACTGCGGCCCCCCACCCGCGCAGCAGCCAACGGGCTGATACTTGCGCAGGTGCCGGGGGATGCCCGCACGCCTTCGTCCCACAGTTGTACGTTACGCGCGCACGACTGTATCATAACTGATTGAAGCGAAGCATCGCTCGCTGTCTGGAAGCCACGATCCGCGTATCCACGCTCCGCTCAGGGTGACAGGCGTACAGTGTACTGATGCGGCAGAAGGCCAACCGTCGTTGTAGTAGACGATGATTACTAGTACGGCAAACCCCGCGATCCGGCGCATCCGGGCGCTGCGCCAGCGCAAGGCCCGCGATGAAACCGGGCTGTGCCTGGTTGAGGGCATCCGCCCGGTGGCCGAGGCGCTGCAGAGCGGCGCCGAACTGGACCAGTTGCTGGTCGCCCCCGGCCTGCTGCGCAGCGCCTTTGCCCGTGACCTGGTGGCAGCGCAGCGCGCCGCGGGCACACCGGTGCTGGAGGTCTCGCCGGAGGTGTTTGCCAGCGTCGCGCAGAAGGAGGGGCCACAGGGGCTGGCGGCGGTGGTGCGTCAGCGCTTCAGCAGCCTGGCCGAGTTGCCACGTGATCGCCAGATCGGCCCGGTGGCCCTGGTCGAGCCGGCCGACCCCGGCAACCTCGGCACGATCATTCGCACTGCTGATGCAGTCGGCGCCGCCGGGGTGATCATCCTTGGCCCCGCGGCCGACCCCTACGACCCCGCCGCCCTGCGGGCCAGTATGGGGGCCATCTTTGCGCTGCCGCTGGTCCGCGCCTTGTGGGAGCAGTTTGTCGCCTGGAAGCAGGCCACCGGCCTGCCGCTGATCGGAACCTCCGACAAGGCCCCCACCAGCTTCCAGGCCGTTGTTTACCCCCAGCCGGCGGTGCTGCTGATGGGCAGTGAGCGCGCCGGCCTCAGCCCCGCGCAACAGGCGTGCTGCGACCTGATGGTCGCCATTCCTATGCGCGGCCACAGCGACTCGCTCAACCTCGCCGTCGCCACCGGCGTGATGCTCTACGAGTTGCTGCGCCAGCTCCAGGCGCGGTAGCGCATCGCACCGGGTATCAGACGCTCTGCTCGGCGCGATCTTCCGGCAGCACCTTCCCCGGGTTGAGCGATCCGGCCGGGTCGAGCCAGGCTTTGATCTGCCGCTGGGCGACCAGGCTCGTAGCGCCGAGAGCCTGGCGCATGAATGGCTTCTTGAGCGTGCCGATGCCGTGTTCACCCGAGAGCGTGCCGCCGACCTCCAGGGCCGCGGCGAACACCGCCTCGGCCGCCGGCCAGATCCGCGCCGTCTCCGCCGGGTCCTTCGCATCGAAGAGGATGTTAGGATGCAGATTGCCGTCGCCGGCGTGGCCGAAGACGACGATCGGCAGCCCGTGCTCGGCCGCCACGGCCTTGATCCGGCGCACACAGGCGGCGATCTGCGGCAGCGGCACGCAGATGTCTTCGCCGAGCCGGTTGGGGCGCACACGCGCCAGGGCGATCGAGACGGCACGGCGCGCCTGCCAGAGCAGCGCCTCATCGGCGGGGCTGCGCGCCAGCTGCACGCGCGTTGCGCCGCCAGCGCGCGCCAGGTCGGCCAGGCGCGCGGCATCGGTCTCCACCTCCTCGGGTTCGCCATCGGCAAGCATCAGCAGCAGCGCCCCTGCATCCTGCGGCAACCCGATCTGGAGGTAGGCCTCAACGGCGGCAATCGTCGTATCGTCCATCAGTTCCAGTGCCGCCGGGACGATGCCGGCGGCCATGATCTGCTCAACGGTGGTGCAGGCCGCCTCGAGGCTGGCGAAGATCGCCAGTGTGGTGCGCCGGCTGCGCGGCAGCGCCGTCAGGCGCAGCGTGGCCTCGGTGATGATGCCCAGCGTGCCCTCGGAACCGACGAGCAACTGGGCCAGCCCATTGTCGGGGCCCTGCCCGGCCAGGCCGTCGCCCCAGCGAACCACGCTACCGTCGGACAGCACCGCCGTGACGGCGAGCACATAGTCGGCTGTAACCCCGTACTTGACGCAGCGGGGGCCGCCGGCGTTACAGGCGATATTGCCCCCGATGGTCGAGGCGCTCTGGCTCGAAGGGTCCGGCGGATAGCACAGCCCCACGGCCTCGGCCGCGCGCTGCAACTCGGCGGTGACCACGCCGGCTTCAACATGGGCGACCTGTTGCTCCCGGTCGATCCGGATGCGCTCCATGCGGTTCAGCCCGAGCACCAGAGCGCCCGGGCTGGGCGTCGCCCCGCCGGCGAGACCGCTTCCCGCCCCCCGCGTGACGACCGGCACCCCGTGGGCCCTGGCGAGGCGCACCAGGGCCGCGACCTCCGCCGTGCTGGCCGGCAGCGCCACCGCGAGCGCCTCGCCCAGGGGCCGGGCGATCGAGGCATCAGTCTCGTAACAGGCTGTGTCCGCGGGGCGGGTGAGCAGGTAGCGCGCGCCGACCACTGCGGCAAGGGCGTCGAGCAACGCCGCCCGCCGCTGCCCATCGAGGGCGCCGGTCGTCACCGGCAGGTTCGCGCCCGTGGCCGCGCTGCCCCATCCAGCCGCGAAGGCAGCCGGCGCGACGGGCTGGCCCGCTGTGAAGCGCCAGACCGGAGCGGTCAGTGGCCCGTACTCGGTTGCCAGGCTGCCGCCCAGTTCGGTGGCGAGGGCCTGCAGTACGGCGAGCAACTGCATGGCCTCGCCGGGGTGTGGCGCGCCGGCGCTCAGCTGCAGCGTCCCCACCCCGGCATCGCCCCAGACCGACAGGGCAGCGTGGTAGCGGCGCGCCAGCGCCTGGGCGCGCTCGACAAAGGCGGGCAGGACCGCCCGTGGCAAGGTGAGGCCCACTGCCGGCTCAGCACCGGCGCTGGCACGTTGCTCCCACAGCATCCAGGGCTCGGCCTGAGGCGTGACAACGCACGCCGTGGCAGCGGCAGCGATGCGCTCGATCAGCGGCGTCTGCCGTTCAAGAATGGCAGGTGCGCCCTCCAGTTCAGCCAGCAGCAGCCCACCGTCCGCGTCGGCGGCCACGGCCAGGGCGCTCAGGGCGAGGCCCTCGGCGAGGAGCAGTGCGGCGAGGCGACAGGCGGCAGGCAGGTCGGCGCAGCGGAGCAGGGTCGCCGTGCGAGCGGGGGGGAGCGGGCGCAGGCTGAAGGTCAGCTCGTGGGGCGCACCGAGGTCGAGCGCGCCACCGGCGATGGCGCGGTTGAGCCCATAGCCGGTGGCGCGCTTGATCGTGGGCCCGCCGATCAGCAGCGGTTCAGCGCCGCCGGCATCGAGGGCCGCGGCGCGCAGATAGCGCCCGATCGGGCCATAGCGCAGCATGCGCCGCCCGCCGGCATTGCGCGCCACCAGTTCGGCCAGGCTACGCCCGGGGGTGAGCGGAACGACCGGCAGGCACAGCCCGTGCGGCGCCAGGGCGGCATTGAGTTGTTCAATGGTCGTCTCGGCGGAGGCGGTGGCCAGCAGTGCGCCGGGCTGGATGGTCATTGTAGGCTCGGTGAAGTGAAGTGACATCGCCATGGGGTGATGGGGTGACGATATCTGGCGCGTGTTCGGTGTCGTAGGGGCGCCCCGGCGTGGGCGCCCACGAACATCCATTGCATCGTCGTGCGTCTCGGGCACGGCGAACGGGTATCCAGCCATGGCGGATCGGTCACCCGGTCACCCCATCACCCCGTCACGCAGTCACCCCACGACGGCGTCAGGCCGACGCATTCGCATCATGGTGGCGTCGGTCTCGGTGGCTGGCCGCCGGCGAATGCGTCGGCCTACGGGGTGGCCGATTGCCCCGGGTCACCGTCGCACCCCATCACCCCATCGCCTGGTCACTTCTTGGTGGTGAGGCTGCCCAGAACGCCGCGTATCAGCGACTGGCCGCTGCGGCTGTTGAGGAACTTGAAGGCGCCTTTTGCCATCTGCTCCATCTGGCGCTGCTGCTCGCGCTGCTGGCGCTCGGCCTCCTTCGCCGCCTCCCTGGCTGCGCGCTCGGCCTCCTTCGCCTCCTTTTCCGCCTGCTTCTGCGCCGCTGCGGCCTCTTGTTCCGTCTGCTTGCGGGCCGCCTCGGCGGCTGCCGCCTCGGCTGCCTGGGTCGCGCGGGCGTTGAGCAGTTCGTAGGCCGACTCGCGGTCCACCGCGGTGTCATAGGCCCCGGCCACCAGGCTGCTCTGTATGAGCTTCTGGCGCTGCTCGGGCGTGATCGGCCCGATCTGGCTGCGCGGCGGGACGACCATGGCCCGCTGCACGATTTCGGGCTGCCCCTTCTCGTTGAGCAGGGAGATCAGCGCCTCGCCGACACCCAGTTCGGTGAGCGCCGTTTCGATGTCCAGGTCGGGGTTCTGGCGGAAGCTGCGCGCGGTCGCCTTGATCACCTTCTGGTCGTTTGGCGTGAAGGCGCGCAGCGCGTGCTGCACCTTGTTGCCCAGTTGCCCGAGCACCGACTCGGGGATGTCGCCGGGGCTCTGGGTGACGAAGTAGACACCCACGCCCTTCGAGCGCACCAGGCGCACCACCTGTTCGATCTTTTCCCGCAGGGCCGCGGGCGCGTCGTTGAAGAGCAGGTGGGCCTCGTCGAAGAAGAAGACCAGCTTCGGCTTTTCGGGATCGCCCACCTCGGGGAGTTGCTCGAACAGCTCCGAGAGCAGCCAGAGCAGGAAGGTGGCGTAGAGCCGCGGCGAATGGATGAGCTTGTCGGCGGCCAGGATGTTGATCACCCCGCGCCCCTGCGCATCGGTTTGCAGCAGGTCGTCGAGCGTGACGGCGGGCTCGCCGAAGAAAGCAGCAGCGCCCTGCTCCTCCAGCGCCAGCAGGTTGCGCTGGATGGCGCCAACGCTTGCCGCCGAGATGTTGCCGTAGCTGGTGGTGAACTCACGGGCGTTCTCGCCAACGAACTGGGCCATCGACCGCAGATCCTTCAGGTCGAGCAGCAGCATGCCACTGTCGTCGGCGATACGGAAGATCAGGGTAAGCACGCCGGCCTGGGTCTCATTCAGGTTGAGCAGGCGCCCGAGAAGCAGTGGCCCCATCTCCGAGACGGTGGTGCGCATGGGATGGCCCTGCTCGCCGAAGACGTCCCAGAAGGTGACCGGGCAGCCCTCCCAGCTGTAGGCGGGCAGGCCCAGTTTCTCGATCCGCTCGACGATCTTGGGTTTGGCCTGGCCAGGCTGGCTGATACCCGAGAGGTCACCCTTAATGTCGGCGGCAAACACCGGCACGCCAATGCGACTGAACTGCTCGGCGATGACCTGCAGGGTCACCGTCTTGCCGGTGCCGGTGGCCCCGGCGACCAGGCCGTGCCGGTTGGCCATGGCGGGGAGCAGGACAACATCGGCGACGCCTTTTGCGATCAGCAGGGGCTCGGCCAAGGTGGTGCCTCCTTGGGGTGTTTCAATTGGCTCTATCAGGCTCACGGAAGCGAAACACACGTTGTCGGCGTGTCCGCGGCGCCGGATCGCCTGCGGCAGCGCGGTCCGATCCAGGCGATGGTCCGCACAGGTCATTATAGGCGATGTAGCGCCGTGGTAAGATAGCGGCGATGTTCGATCTGACGACAACACGCAGTGAGGGGTCACTGGCACGGACGCTCAGCGGCCTGGCGCTGGGTTTGATCTGCGCGCTGGGGCTGGTCGCCTTCTTCTACCCATTCTTTCTGAGCGTGCCGCCTGCCGGCGGGGTGAACGGTGCCCACCAGGCCACGGCGCCGCTGATCTTTCTGCTCCTGGGGCCGGCGCTGCTGGTACTGCTGGTCGCGGAGCTGAGCGGCGGGCGGCTGAGCACCCGTTCGCTGGCCGTGCTGGGCGTGCTCACGGCGCTGGTGGCCGTACTGCGCATCCCGGCCGGACCGGGCGATTCGCCGACCTTCTTCTTTCTGATCATCCTGGCCGGCTATGTCTACGGCGGGGTCTTCGGCTTTCTGCTGGGCGCACTGGGGCTGTTCGTCTCGGCGGTGATCACGGGCGGCGTGGGGCCGTGGATGCCTTTTCAGATGTTCGTTGCCGGCTGGATGGGCCTTGGCACCGCGCTGATCGCGCCGCTGGGCCGGCGCCTGCGCCCCGGCGCCGAATTGTTGCTGCTGGCTGCCTACGGCTACCTCTGGGGGCTGCTCTTCGGTGCGCTGATGAACCTCTGGTTCTGGCCCTTCAGCCCGCCCGGCGCGCTGAGCTGGTCGCCGGGCATGGGCGTCGGCGAGACGCTGCGCCGCTACGCGGCCTTCTACGCGCTCACCTCGTTCGCCTGGGACTCGCTGCGCGCCGTGGGCAACGCCCTGCTGATCCTGCTCCTCGGGCGCCCGGTGCTCAAGGAGTTGCGGCGCTTCAAGGCCCGCTTCGAGTTCTGCGTTGAGTGATACCAGTGACGGGCCGCGCGGTCCGCACAGCGATGCGCAACGCCTCACCCGAACCGGCGCTCAGTTCGCTACTTCCACAGCGCGTCCCAGATGTCCTGCAGCGTGGTCTGGACACCGGCGATCGTCTGCCGCACCGGGTCGGGCGAGAGCCGGGCGTCGAGGCGGGTACGGGCGTCGGCGATCACCTCATTGAGCAACTGGTGCGCCTCGGCGGCGTGCAGCCTGGCGATCAGCTCGGTATAGACTTCGATCAGCTCGCTGCGATCCGCCTTGGGCGTCTCATTGAGCAGATTCTCGAGGATCTGGCGGGTCTGGTCCCGGAAGGTATCGATGGACATGGCCTGCTCCGCTTCGCGTTGAATGCGTCCTATCGATTATACGCCGGAGCAGAGGAAAAGGTTGGGGGCGGCGCGCGATCGTCCTGGGGTCTCCAGCCTTGCCCGTCTCGCGCGGGCGTGACGGGGTAGCGGGGTGACGCCTCCTCGCCGTACGCGCGGACGCCGCGTGCTGCGTCCGTACGAGGAGGTCGGCGTCCGCCCTGAGCGCGCGGCACATCAGCTTCAGGCTGTTACGCCATTAGGCGCCAGATTGCCCGTTGGCTGGTGTGCGGGGGTAGCCCGCCGCGTACAGTTGCTCGCGCAGCTGGTCCAGTGCCACGCGCTCGCCCGAGGTGGCGTCCACGACGTACCAGTGCTCCCAACCATTGCACGGCGCACCCTGCAGCGCGCTGCCGACCTGGTGGATGGAGCCGATCAACTCGTTGCAGCGCAGGGTGCCATCGGCCAGGACGGTGGCGACGATGCTGCCGTGTTTGCCGAAGAACAGCTCCTGGCCCGGTGTGAGCAGGCCGTGCTCGAGCAGCGTGCCGAAGGGGATGCGTGGCCGCCCGCGCCGCGCTGGGGCCAGCGCCAGACCCTCGGCAGGCGGGCTGCCCGTCACCGCCGCGATGCGCTCCCGCGCCACCTGGACGTAATCCGCCCGCTGCTCGATGCCGATCCAGCGGCGCCCGAGTCGTTTCGCCACGGCGCCGGTCGTGCCGGTGCCAAAGAAGGGGTCGAGGATGACATCGCCCGGGCTGGAACTGGCCAGGATGACCCGGTAGAGCAGCGCCTCCGGCTTCTGCGTCGCGTGAGCCTTCACCCCATTCACCCGCAGGCGCTCCCTGCCGGTACACAGGGGAAGGCTCCAGTCGCTGCGCATCTGCAGGCCCTCATTCAGCGCCTTCATCGCCTGGTAGTTGAAGGTGTAGCGCGCGCCCTTGACCTTCTGGGCCCACAGCAGGGTTTCGTGGGCGTTGGTGAAGCGCACGCCGCGGAAGTTGGGCATGGGGTTGGTTTTGAGCCAGACGATGTCGTTCAGCATCCAGAAGCCCGTATCCATCAGGATGCTGCCGACGCGATAGATGTTGTGGTACGAACCGATGACCCAGATCGTGCCGGTATCTTTGAGCACCCGCCGGCATGCCGTCAGCCACTGGCGCGTGAACTGGTCATACTCGGCGAAACCGCTGAAGCGATCCCAGGCCTCGTCGACGGCGTCCACCCGGCTCATATCGGGGCGCCAGAGTTCCTGCGCGAGCTGGAGGTTATAGGGCGGATCGGCAAAGACCAGGTCGACCGAGCGTTCGGGCAGCCCGGCGAGGAGCTGGATGCAATCCCCTTCGAGGATCTGGTCAAGCGGCAGATTGGCAGGGTCGGTGGCCATAGCTCCACACCGGGTTGCAGGGCACTGGTTGGACCTACTCATCACCTGGCGCGGCGCCGGGGAGTGCGTGCCCTGGCTTAAGCACCTCGCGTGAGCGCCCGCCCTCGGCGGGGCCGACGATACCCTGCTGTTCGAGCAGGTCGATCAACTGGGCGGCCTTGGAGTAGCCGATGCGCAGGCGGCGCTGGAGCAGCGAGGCCGAGGCGCGCTGGTGCTGGCGCACCAGGTCGATCGCCTGGGGCAGCAGTTCGTCCTGTTCGGCGGCGCCGAGGAACTCGGCGGGCGGCTTGAACTGCTCGTCGGGCGGGGTGGCCGGTGGGGCGGCGCCGCTGGCCGGGGTTTGCCCCTGGGCGGGCGTGGCGGCCTCGGCGGGTCGCGGCCCG
>DAOUBZ010000448.1:0-5038 GCA_034432515.1 Chloroflexaceae bacterium
CCGAAGCCCGCGCATGGCGAATGCTTCGGTCCGCCACTCAAGGAGACGAGCGATGGCGACCACAACGGCACGGAGGCCAGCAGTGGCGGGCAATGCGACCCTGCTCGCCCGGCTCGGGGCGGCCTGGCACGCCCTGCTGGCCGTTGGTCTGGCCCTGGGGGCATGGAGCGTGAGCCAGGCCGACTGGGCCCAGCGCGAAGGGCTGCGCCCGCTCGCCGCGGCCCTGATCGGGCTCGCGGCGGTCTGGAGCCTGGCGGCCGCGGCCCTGCTGCTGCGCCTTGACCGGCGCGGGCGGCTGCTCAGCCTCGGGTTGAACTACCTGCTGAGCGTGGGCTGCCTGCTCGCGCTGCTTGGCACGCTCGGCCTCTACAGCGGCCTCGACGTGGTCGCCAGCCGCTTCTACCGTTGGGCCTGGCTGCTGATCGGTGTGCTGGCCGGCTTTCTGATCGCCAGCCTCGGCGACCGCTACCTCCACGCGCCGCGCACCCAGGCCGCCTATCACCGCGCCGGGCGCTGGGTGATGCTTGGCACGATCGCGGTGCTGCTGCTGGCCATGGGCCTGCCGCAGGGCCTGATCGGGCTGCTCGCCGGGCTGCGCCAGCTCACCGCCCTGGCGCTCCTCGCCGGCCTGCTGCTCTGTGGGGCGGCCTTCTGGCTGCTCTGGCGGCCCCAGGCCGCGCGGGCCTTCGGCGCCGGCAGCCGGGACGCCGAGGCGCTCAACGGCTACCTGTTCATCGGCCCGAACCTGCTCGGCTTCCTGCTCTTCTTCGCCGGGCCGCTGCTCTTCTCGCTCTGGCTCAGCCTCACCAACTCCGATGGCTTCCGGGCCGAGTTCGTCGGCCTGCGCAACTACGTCAACATCTTCAGCCTGGAGTTCGCCGGGCTGGAGCACAGTGGCCAGCGCGCCAGCGAGGTGCTGAGCCCGGGCTTCGTCGAGTTGAATCGCTTCGGCAATACGATCATTGGTGCCAAGGATCGCCTGTTCTGGATCGCGCTCTGGAACACGGTGGTCTACTGTTTCTGGGTGACGCTGCTCTCGGTGGTGCCGGCGCTGCTGATCGCGACCATCCTCAACAGCAAGATCCCGGGGATGACCTTCTTCCGGGCGATCTACTTCATCCCGAGCATCGCCGGCGTGGTGGGCGTGGCGGTGATCTGGAAGTGGCTCTACAACTCGAACATCGGCTTCCTCAACTATGGCATCAACCAGCTGATCGACGTGGTCAACCTGCTGCCGGGCGTGGCCATCGATCCGGTGAACATCCCATGGCTGGCCAGCCAGCAGACGGCGCTGGCCTCGATCATCATTATGGCTGCCTGGCAGTTGCTCGGCTTCAATACCATCCTCTTCCTGGCGGGGCTGCAGGGCATTCCCAACGATGTCTACGAGGCGGCGACGATCGACGGCGCCAGCACCTGGCAGCGCTTCCGGACCATGACCCTGCCGCTGCTGGCCCCAACGACCTTCTTTGTGGTCACCACCACGCTGATCACCACCCTGCAGGTCTTCAGCGAGCCCTTCGTGATGACCCCGCCCCCCGGCGGCGGCCCCAATAACGCTACCCTGACCTCGGTGCTCTACCTCTACCAGAAGGGCTTCAACCGCTTCGAGCAGGGCTATGCCGCCGCGGTGGCCTGGGTGCTGTTCCTGTTCATCTTCGCCGTCACCCTGGTCCAGTTCCGCCTGCAGCGGCGCTATGGGGAGATGTGAGGAAGCCTATGCGCAAGTCACAGAGCTACCGCGTCCAGAAGCTGCTGACCTATGCCGGCGCCTACCTCGTGCTGGTCGGCTTCGGGCTGCTGATCCTCTTCCCATTTCTGTTTATGGTCTTTACCTCGCTGAAGCTGCCGACCGACGTGTTCCGCTCGCCGCCACGGCTGCTGCCGATGAGCCCGCAGACGGTGACGATCGACGGCCAGGAGTTCCCGCTCTACGTGGTGGAGACCGAGCGCGGCGCCGAGCGGCTGGCCAAGGTCGACCGGGGCGCCCCGGTGGTGGTCCTGGCGAGTGTCGACGACCCGAGCCAGATCTTCGAGCGCGCCCCGCGCGAGGCGAAGCCGGTCGGTGGCTTTGCGAACCAGGAGACGGCGCTGATCGACGGCCAGGAGCGCAAGCTCTGGGAGATCGAGGAGCAGGGCCAGATCCTGCGGGTCTACGAACTGAGCCGTGGCAACCGGGGTGTCTTCGCCGACCCCGCCGACCCGGCACGGACGCTCGAGGCCAGCCTCAACGATGCCCGGCCAGTCGAGCGCTTTGACCCGCAGACCGGCAACTACCGGCGCGTGCTCGAGTTGCAGAACATCGACCGCAGCCTCACCAACACTATGCTGGTGACCATCCTGGTGGTGCTCGGCCAGGTGACCACTTCGGTCCTCGGCGGCTACGCCTTCGCCCGGCTGAATTTCCCCGGGCGCGATTCGCTGTTCCTGGTCTACCTGGGGACGATCATGATCCCCTTCGTGGTGTTGATCATCCCTATGTACCAGCTGATGGTGATCATCGGCTGGGTCGACCGCATCGCCGCGCTGACGCTGCCGTGGATCTTCACCGCCTACGGTACCTTCCTGATGCGCCAGTTCTTCATCAGCATCCCCAAGGACCTGGAAGAGGCGGCGCTGATGGACGGCGCCTCGCGGCTGCGCATCCTCTGGCAGGTCTTTGTGCCGCTAGCGGGGCCGGCGATCGCCACCCAGGCCACCTTTACCTTCCTCTACGCCTGGAACTCCTTCGTCTGGCCGCTGGTGGTGATCAACACCGGCAACTACAGCAACCAGGTGCTGACCCTCTCGCTCATGGTGCTGCAGGGCCGCGCGGCTGATAGCCCGAACCTGGTGATGGCCGGCACCACCATTGCCGTGGCCCTGCCGCTGTTGATCTTCGTGCTGGCCCAGCGCTACTTCGTGGAGGGCATCGCGACGACCGGGATCAAGTAGGCCGGCGATCGCGGTATAATGCGGATCAGATGAACCGCATTTCGCCGGACCCGATCACCGCGATGCCATCTGCTGCGCCGAGCCCCACCCTGAGCTACGATGCTGCGCTGCGCCGCGTGGCCGCGCTTGCCGCGCACGAGGCGACCCTGCCGCTCAATCCGGTGGCCCACAGCTTCGCCCTCAACCACGGGGCCAGCGCCGAGCGCTGTTTCCTGCTGCTGCACGGCTATACCAACTGCCCGCAGCAGTTTCGCACCTTTGGCGAGTTGCTGCACGCCCGCGGCCACAATGTCTACGTGCCCCGCCTGCCGCACCACGGCCTGGCCGACCGTTTCGCTCCCGAGCAGGGGCAGTTGAACCGCGCCGAGCTGCTCGGCTACCTCGATGACGCCCTGGCCGTCGCCGGCGGCCTCGGCGCCCACGTGAGCGTGATCGGCATCTCGGCGGGCGCAGTGCTCACGGCCTACGCGGCTCAGCACCGTCCCCAGGTGGACATGGCGATGCCGATTGCCCCTATGCTCGGTACGCCCAGCATCCCGGCCTGGGCCACCTGGCCGCTGGCAACGATGGGCCAGGTCCTGCCGAACCGCTTCCGCTGGTGGGACCCCGAGCACAAAGACGCGCGCCGCAGCCCGCCCCATTGCTACCCGCGCTACGGGACCCGCGTGCTGGCGACCATAGCCGCGCTCGGCCTGGAGGTGCTCCGTGACGCCGCCCGCCAGCCGCCATGCGCCCGCTCGATCGTCGTGGTGCTCAACGAGGCCGACGAGGCGATCACCAACCCGCCGGTTGAACGGCTCGCGGCCCGCTGGCACGCCCACGGCACCCCGGTGCACGTGTTCTGGTTCCCCCGCGAACGGCAAATCATCCACGATTGCATCGACCCGGCCCAGGAGCTTCAGCAGGTTGATTATGTCTATCCGATTCTGCTCGACCTGGTGGAGCATGGCTGGTAATGCGCGACAGCGGAACGCACGATGTATGTGATCGGCACCGCCGGCCACGTGGACCACGGCAAATCGACCCTGGTGAAGGCGCTGACCGGCATCGACCCGGATCGCCTGGCCGAGGAGCAGCGGCGGGAGATGACCATCGACCTGGGCTTCGCCTGGCTGACCCTGCCCTCGGGGCGCAGTGTCAGCCTGATCGATGTGCCCGGCCACGAGCGCTTCATCAAGAACATGCTCGCCGGCGTGGGCGGCCTCGACGCCGCGCTGTTCGTGGTAGCCGCCGACGAGTCGCTGATGCCGCAGAGCCTGGAGCACCTGGCCATCCTCGATCTGCTCGCGGTGCGCCACGGCGTGGTGGCACTGACCAAGGCCGACCTGATGGATGCCGAGTGGCTGGCGCTGGTGCAGGAGGAAGTGGCGGCGCGGCTCCGTGGCACCAGCCTGGAGGGGGCGCCAATCATCCCGGTCTCGGCGCGCACCGGCCAGGGCCTTGCTGCGCTGCTCGCCGCGCTCGATGCGACCCTCGACGCCACACCGCCCCGTGGCCAGGCCAGCGGTGTGCCGCGCCTGCCGGTGGACCGCTCGTTCACCATCGGCGGCTTCGGCACCGTCGTCACCGGTACGCTGCTCGATGGTCCGCTGCGCATCGGCCAGGAGCTGGAGGTGCTGCCGGGCGGGCTGCGTGCCCGGGTGCGCGGCCTGCAGACCCACAAGCAGCGCAGCGAGGTGGCCCTGCCCGGCACCCGGGTGGCGGTGAACCTGGTCGGGGTGCACCACACCGAGGTGGCTCGCGGCGCCGTGCTGGCCCCGCCCGCGACGCTGCGCCCCACCACCCTGCTCGACGTACAGCTCCGCGTGCTGGCCGATGCGCCCGCGCCGCTCACCCAGAATGCCGGCCTCGACCTGTTCCTCGGCGCCGCCGAGGTGCGCTGCCGGCTCACCCTGCTCGACGCCACGGCCCTGGAGCCGGGGGCGAGCGGCTGGGTCCAGCTGCGGCTGGAGCGGCCGCTGGTCGCCGTGCGCGGTGACCGCTGCATCCTGCGGGTGCCCTCGCCGAGCCGCACCGTGGCCGGCGGCATGATCGTCGACCCGCACCCGCCGCGCCATCGCCGCTTCCGCCCCGAGGTGATCGCCGCTCTCGAGACGCGCGCGCA
>DAOUBZ010000449.1:0-19620 GCA_034432515.1 Chloroflexaceae bacterium
CCGCCCGGCCCGTCGTGGCCGCCCGCCCGGCCCGTCGTGGCCGCCCGCCCGGCCCGGCGCCACCGGCGCAGACCGATAGTGTTCACATGTACCGAACACGTACGCACCGCAGAGGACGCGGAGGGGGGCAGAGGGCTTAAAAAAGCCCATCCTCTGCGCTCCTCTGCGTGCTCTGCGGTAAATCTGAACACGTACCGCAAACCGCGCCCTACCGCCGTGGGCCGCGCCCGCCGCCCATGCGTGCCTGCCCACCGGCGGGCAGGTTATCGCAGACCCCATCGCCATCGGCGTCTACGAAGCCGGGACCGGCGCCGCGACCCTGGCCCACCTGGGAGCCCTGGCCACCCGGCCCGCGGCTGGTGAAGGGCTGGTAGATGCGGGCGGTGGCCATCGAGCGCGCCGTTGCCAGCTGCGCATCGGCTTCGGCGCGGGTCAGCCTTCCGGCGGCCACGGCCGCATTGAGACGCTCGGCGCGCGTGGCCACAAAGCTGTCGATGAAACTGGCCGGGTTCACGCCGCCCGCTTTGAGCGCGTCGGCGATCGTCGTGCCCGCGCGGAGCTGGGCCACCAGTTCGGCCTGCGTGATGCCGAGCTGCGCGGCCGCCATCCCAACGAGCGACTGGGCCGGCCCACCCGCGTGGACCTGCTGCCCGGCGCGGCCCGCGGCGCCCTGGCCACCCGGGCCCTGGGCCAGGACGCTATCGGCGAAGCCTAGCGCCAGCAGCGCAATCAGCAGCCCACTGGCAATCATCGTAAGCACCCGTTTCATTGCTATCCTCCCCTACCTTGTGCCCGGCTGCTCCGGGCGTTGCCTTGTTCATCCTCACTGTAGCGCCAGATTATGGAGCGTTGATGGAGGGCGCCGGGAGGGCGTGTGGAAGGTAGCGCGCCTGCGGCGGCTGATTGTCTGTGGCAGCAAGGTCCCAGCGACACATTAGGAGCGTTCACCCCACTTGAGGTGCGGCTGTACGACGCGGCTTATCGTGTGACGCTCGCAAAATGACAAGATCGTAGCGGGCCTGATCTGCCCATTACGCTTAGAAATACAGGAAGATGACAAGAAAAACATCTAGGGAATAACAATCGTTTCAATATGGGCATTTTTGTTCTCTTTCTACTTGAAGTCCCTGTTGCCAATTGCTATACTTGAGCGCGAGAGCCATGTTTATGGTGCATTTTATGCGATGGTTCCGCGCAAGGTGGCAGTGGAATGTGCGGGGTGGTTGTGGTGCTACAGCGGCGTAGGCAGCGGGACCGGTGGTAATTAGGCGGAGGAAGCTATGGAAATCAGGGCGTTTGCTAGTCTGCTCTGGCGCTGGTCTTGGTTGATTGCACTGGTGACGTTGCTGAGTGGTGGGCTGGCCTACATCGTAAGTTCTCAACTTCCCGCGACGTACGAGGCCAGAGCCACGGTAACGGTCGCACGACGTTCGGCAGCCGAGAGTGAGTTCACCGCGATCAGTGAGCGTCCAACAACAACCTATATCGAACTGCTGCGCAAGCGACCGGTGCTGGACGCGGTGATCAACAAGCTCCAGCTCAACATGAGCGTGGAGACCCTGGAAAAGCATCTTCGCGTGTCTGTTCTCCGCAATACGTCACTGATCGTGCTGACGGTAACCGATAGCGATCCCCAGCGCGCTGCCACCATCGCCAATGAAATCGTCAGTCTGGTTAGCGAGCGTGGCCGTGAACTGCTTGGCAATGATGTAACCATCGGTCGCTACAGTCTGTTCGTGGTGGATCCGGCGCGCGCAGCGCTCAAGCCAGTGAGCCCCAATATCCCGCTCAATGTTGCGGTGGTGGCGGTTGTCGGTGCGATGCTGGCCGTGGCGGGGATTATGCTCCGCGAGTACCTCGATGATCGCGTCCGCTCGGCAGAAGAGGTCGATCACCTGATCAACAGCCGGACACTGGCAGCCGTGCCGCAGCAGGATGCGACCCTGGTCCAGGGCAAACTCGCCTCCGTGAGCGATGGCTTTTCGCCTGCCGTCGAGAGCTACCGCATCCTCCGTGCCCACGTTGAGCATGCCGCGACCAGCCGGCCACTCCACACGCTCATGATCACCAGCGCGACCGATCAGGAGGGTAAGAGCACAACGCTCGCAAACCTCGCTGTGGTGCTGGCCCAGGCGGGCAAGCGCGTGGTTCTGGTTGATACGGATCTGCGCAACCCGATGCTGCACACCATCTTCCGCCAGCCGAATGTCCGTGGTGTCACGACCGCCCTGCAAAATGAGGCCGAGAGCCTGAGCAGTCACCTGGTGCCGACCGGTATCGCCAATCTCAGTCTGCTCCCCAGCGGCCCGCTTCCGTCGAACCCCGCTGAGCTGGTTGGTTCGCCGCACATGGCTCGTCTGATCGAGCGCCTGAAGGCTGAAGCCGATTTCGTGCTCTTCGATAGCCCGGCGCTCCTGGCAGTCGTTGATCCCATCTCGCTGGCCAAGCTCTGCGATGCGACCGTGCTGGTCGTGCGCTCAGGGACGCTGCGTGCAGGATCGCTGGTGGGTGCGCACGATCGGCTCGCACAGTTTGGGATTGAGCCGCTCGGTGTCGTGCTCAATGGCATCAAGGCTTCGCGCGGCGCGCGCTCCAGCCTGATCACGAAGCGATCGCGCCCGGCTGCGGCTGGTCATAGCGGCACGACGCAAGCCAGTGCAGCCCCCGGCGGACAGAGCAACTCCGGTCTGTCGCCCGCCACGTCCGACTATCGCGCGGATAGCCGGATGGTCGTTGGCCGACCGGCGGACCCTGCACGCTCGGACGGCTCGGCCTCGCTGTAGCCGCTCGCCCGCACGGTGCTCACCTGGGTGGCCCCGGTCACCCAGGTTGGTTAAACCTGCTTTGATCTCGCTCCCGGCCGCTGGCCTCGCGCTGGTGCAAGCCGGGAATGAGATGGGGTGTAAGGTATGAACCGCTTCCCGGCCCTGCCGCAAACCTCAAACCACCGGATCGCTCCGCGCGTCGCGTTGTCGTTGATCCTGGCCGCCGCCGTCGGGCAGCTCTTCAACAACGTTGCGCTGCTCAAGCTCGACTCGTTCGCGGTGACCATACCGATGCTCCTGCTGGCGGCGGCGGCGGCGATTGCCTTCTTTGTGCCGCGCCCCCGCCCGTCTGACGATACCACCCTTCTGGTCTGGATGCTGTTGCTGGGCTGGCAGATCTTCGTAGGCCTGGTCCTCGGTCTGGTAACTGAACGTGAATGGATCCAGCCCTTCATGCTGTTCTTCGTCTACACGACGTGTTTTGCAATTGCCTCGCGGCTTTCCATTACGCGCGAAGACATCGTCTGGGCCATCTATACGCTGGCCGTTCTCCTCATTGTGTTTGGCGCCCTCGGAGTCGTGCAGTTCATCTTGCTCAATTTCTTTCGCATTGTTCCCGCCCTGCCGGCCGAACTTTCGGCCGTGCCCTGGAACCCGGTGATCGATATCTATCGGACGGACGGGGTTTTACGGCCCGCTGGTCTTTCCTATGAGCCGTCGACCTACTCAATCGCCTTGTCGTTTGCCCTCGTGCTCTTGTTGCTGCTGATCGGGCTCGTGCCCTTTCGCAACAGGCGGCTGCTGGTCGTGGCGCTGCTGTTCCTGCTGGCCGGGAGCCTGACCTCGCTCTCACTCTCAGGCTGGGCGATTGCCGTCCCGGCGCTGATCGTCAGCGCGCTCAACGCCCGGTTCCGGCGCTTCACCATCCCGCTCATACTGCTCGTCGCGGTGGTTGCTGGGGTCGTGTTCCTCGCCGGGTTCTCTACCGTGGTCACCGCGCGGCTCAACGATATTGCCGCCGGCGATGATGAGTCAGCGAATGTGCGCGTGCTGGCCGCCTTGGCTCTGCTTGTTCATCCGACGCACGATATCGCTCGCTTCTTCACCGGCAATGGCCTGGGTCAGAACCCCGCGTTCGCCGCGATGATGGATGAAGTCTATCTCCAGCGCTTTGCGATTACTGAAACCAATATTCACAACATCTTTACCGTCGTGCGCGTCACACAGGGTTGGGTCGGGATTGTGCTCCATATTGTTCTGTTGCTCAGTGTGGCCAGGCCCGACTTCACGCGCAATCGCTCACTCTACCTGCCGGTGTTTGTCATGGTGGTTGCGCTGCACTTTTCTTCAGGCTTCTATCTTGACCCGGCTTTCTGGGCCATCCTGACGCTGATCGCGGTGCTGCGGAGCATCGACGCCGACCAGCCCGCCGGTAGCCCTGCGCTACGCCCGGCGATCTGGAACTGGAAACCAGCGTACCGCTTGTCTATCCTGGAACGTCGCTGATTCGATCTACTCACGTCCTGATCAGGTACGAGAGCAAGGAGTACGTTCATGACGCCCCTGGTGATGTATGCGCTCGAGATGGGCTTCCAGGGCGGCACCCGCCGCGCTATGGATCTGCTCATCGAGCTGTCGCGCGAGTTTACCGTTGACCTGCGGCTCTTGCCACGGGAACCCCTGAGCGACGAGCAACTGCAGCAGTTGCAGCCGTATGCCTGGCGCGTGTCCCAGATCCCGCGCCGCGACCGGTCGCGGCGCGACCAGCTGGCGATCGCCGCCCGGGCCATCCGCCAGGGCATTCCTTACCACGCCGCGGTGGTCGAACACTCGTTCGCTGCCGATCCGGCAACTCGCGCCCTCCGCCCCCGGCCCGACCAGTGGGTCTATGCTGCGCTGATGCACTGGACCGTACCACTGCACCACGCGCCCGGGCCGCGCTGGGTCGTTGACCAGTGGGACGCCGACGTGCACTACTGGGAAGTCCAGGCCCAGCAACTGGCGCACCCCCTGCAGCGTCTGGTTGCCCGGCTCAACCGGGAGCTCACCTATCGCCACTGCAAGCGCGTCTACCCGCGGGTCGGGCGCTTGCTCTCCGTCTGTGAGGAAGATCGGGATTTGAGCCTGCAGATCGCGCCCACCGCAAAGGTTGACGTGATCAGGAATGGGCTGGACTGCGATTACTACACCCCGGCACGCAGTGCCGACCCCGGGCCGACGGTGCTCTTCACTGGCACCTCCGACGCGCGCAATCTGAAGGCCCTGCGCTTCTTTATGACCGAGGTCTACCCCTTGCTCCGCAGTGAGGTGCCAGAGGTGCGCTTCGTGCTGGGGGGGAACTTCAGTGCAGAGACGCAACGCGAGTACGCCGGGGTGCCGGGCGTCACGGCAACCGGCCGTGTCCCCGATATCCGCCCGCTCTACCATCAGTGCGCCGTTTTTGTTAGCCCCTACGAGGATGCCTCCGGCACCAAGATGAAGGTCTCGGAGGCCCTGGCGACCGGCACCTGCCTGGTCTCCCTGCCGATGGGCATCCGCGGCCTGCCCCTCGTGGACGGCGAAAACGTCCTGGTTGGCCGCGATGGGCCACATATGGCCCGGCAGATTGCGCGCGCACTCAAGGATCCGGCACTGGCCCGGCGCATTGGCGCCAACGGTCGCCGCTTCGCCGAGCAGCATCTCGATTGGAAGCACGTCCTTGGGCCGCGCCTCCGACAGATCGTTGCTGAAGTCGCCGAGCCTGTAGTCTCAAAGGAGCACTCCCTTGCACCTCTGGCTCGTTAACCCGTTTGACCCGCTGCCCAGTGATCAGGGCATCCGGCCCATGCGCTACCAGATGCTCGTTGCAGAGTTGCTGCGGCGCGGTCACACCGTGACCTGGATCTGCTCCGACTTCTTGCATATACCCAAGGTCTATCGCCAGCCAGCCACCCGCGAAAACCTGCCGGCCGGCCTCGAGGTGGTGGCGATCCATACCCGCAGCTACCGCAAGAATATCTCGCTCGCCAGGGTGATCAATCACGCCCAGTACTCTGCCGGCGTCCGCCAGTGGATGGCCCGCAATACGCCCCCCGACGGCATTGTCGTCAGCTATCCGCTGCCCGAGACCGCGCTGGACTGCCTGAATTACGGCCGTGCGCACGGCGTGCCCGTAGTGGTGGACGTGCAGGATCAATGGCCCCATGGCTTCCTCGAGAATTTGCCCCGCAAGCTGCACTGGGCCGGGCGGCTGCTTCTCACCACCATGTTCCAGCAGTCGCGGCAGGTGTTCAACCTGGCGGAACACTGTGTCACCGTGAGCCAGCACTACCTGCGCTATGCCGAGTCGCTGCGCGATGGCAGCCCGTTTGCCTCCAGCAAGGTGTACTACCTGGGCTACGACCCGGTGCATATCGGCGATGAAAGCCAGGGTCTGGCCGATCTGGTGGGGCGCGGATTTACGCTGGAGACGATCAATTTCACCTTCGTTGGCACGCTGGGCACCTCGTACGACATCGACTGCCTGATCAAGGCGGCCCAGATCATCGCGCGCGACGCGCCGCAGGTCCGGTTTTTCATCGCCGGCGATGGACCGATGAAAGAGCAGTGGCAGGCACAGGTTGCGCAACTCGGCCTGCGGAATGTCGGCTTCCTCGGCTTCCTGAAAGCGACACAGCTGCAGGCGTTGCTCAGCCACTCCTTCGCCGGGCTGGTCACTATCCGCGCTAACCGCCAATCGATCCAGAACAAGCCGAATGAGTACATGGCCTTTGGCTTGCCGCTGATCAGTTCGCTCCAGGGCGAATTCGAACACATGGTCAACAACGAGCCGCTCGGGGTCTCGTATGCGGCAGAGGATGTCGCCTCGCTGGTCCAGGCGATCCGGCGCTTGCTCGACGATCCGGCCTTCGTCGATCGCTGCCGCCAGCGCGTACGCCAGGTCTTCGCGGAGCGCTTCTCGGCACGGGCGATCTACCCGGCCTATGTCGCTGATCTTGAGCAGATCTGCGCGCCAAGCGAGCAGGTACTGGAGGTGATGCCATGAGTCGCTTTATTTCGCTGATGTATCACAACCTGGAGGATGAGCCTGCAAATAATTACTCGATCACCACTGCCGTGTTTCAGCAGCAACTTGACTGGCTCATGGCGGAGGGCTATGTGGTTGAGGGTCTTCCCGACCTGGAGCAGCGTCTGCTCCGGCGACGGGGGATCCCGGCGCGTTACGTGGTGATGACCTTCGACGACGGTCATCGCAGCAACCTGCACGCCGCCGAGATCCTCTGTCGCGCTGGCGCCCAGGCAACCTTCTTCCTGACCCGTGACTTCTGCCGTCAGCGGCCCGATTTTCTGCGCGACAGCGAGATCCGCGAACTGGCGAGTCTCTGTTCGATCGGCAGTCACGGAGTCACCCACGCGCCACTGTCGCGCATCAGCGATGAGCGTGTCCGCACTGAGCTTGCGGAGAGCAAAGCCTGGCTCGAAGCGGTGCTCGGCGCGCCGATTACAACCTTCAGCGCACCGGGGGGGTTCATCAACCAGAACGTGCTGCGCCAGGCCATTCGTCTCGGCTACACCCTGGCGGGCAACTCGGTCGACTGGTGGAACGAGCCGACCACCGTTGCCTCCCGCCGCGTGGTCAATCGGGTCGCGATCCGGCAGGGTATGCCGCTCAACGTCTTCAAGCGCGTTGTTGAACAGGATCAAACCTTCCTGCTGCAGCGCCGCATGCGCGCAGGCACCCTGGAAGTCGCAAAGCGCGTGATGCCCCTGCAACAGTACGACCGGCTCAGCCGGGCATTTTACCGGCTCCGCGCAGAGGTGCCCAACAAGTCATCGAGTTGATTGGTTGATTGGTCGATCGTACCCCGACTCCTTTCGGTCGACACACTGCTGCCATTCGTTACCTAGACAGACAAGGAGATGGGTGATGTACCGCACATTCGGCAAACGTCTGCTCGACCTCGTACTCGTCATCCCAGCACTGATCCTCCTCCTGCCGGTCATGCTGCTGGTTGCGTTGCTCATCTGGCGCAAGATGGGCGCTCCGGTGATCTTTCTTCAGGAACGGGCTGGGTTCCATGGGAAGCCATTCAAGATCTACAAGTTTCGCACCATGACCAATGCCTGTGATGCCGCAGGGCGACCGCTGCCCGATCACCAGCGCATCACACCCCTTGGTCGCTTTCTGCGCAGCACCAGCCTCGATGAACTGCCCCAGCTCTTCAACGTGCTGCGCGGTGAGATGAGCCTGATCGGGCCGCGCCCCTTGCTGGTCAGGTATCTTGACCGCTACAGCCCGGAGCAGGCGCGCCGCCACAATGTGAGGCCAGGGGTCGCCGGGCTGCCGGCCCTCTTTGGCCGCAGTGAACAGAGTTGGGACGATATTCTGGCCCGTGACGTCTGGTATGTCGATCATCTGAGCTTCTGGCTGGACCTCAAAATCATCGTTGGTACCCTGCTTGTTGTGCTCAAACGGGATGGGGTGGGCCGCAGCGCCGACGGGTTCGTGCCAGAGTTCACGGGGAATAGCGTTCCCTGTGTGGAGGAGCCGGTCGTGCTGAGCGCCCCGATGTCGCCTGCATCTGCAGTGGTAATGACGCTGACACACGAGAGTGATAGATCTGTGACGGTGTGAGGATGCTGATGGCGGAGGGATGCGATGCAGGTCAGAGTCATTGACACGTTGGAAGAAGCGCGCGCGATCACCGATGAGGTGGCAGCGCTCTTCCGTACGTGTTTCAACCGTGAACTCGATCGCCGCCGCTGGGCGCAGTACTACTTTCTCAATCCCTACGGCGCCCCGCTGGTCGCGCTCAGCTACAACGACGACGGAGTGTTGGTTGGCCATAGCGGGATGATCCCCCAGCGGCTGCTGGCCAGCGATGGAACGGTGTATGACTACTGCTTGTCGATCAGCCTGATGGTCGATCCGCAGCACCGGGAAGGCTTCAAGACCTTTTATGACCTGTTCACGGCGGCAACCGACGCTGCCCGTGCTCGTGGGGTGCCGTTCCTGCTCGCCTTTCCGAACGCCAACTCATACTTGCTGCTCAAGCATGGCTTCGGCTGGCGCGATCTGGTCGATACCCGGCTGTACGACTGGCAGCCCGAGCAGGCGCTGCGCCAGCCTGACTCGCGCGTTCCGCTGGAGCGTTTTCGCCTCGGCGACGAGACCGGCCACCCGTTCGATGCCACCTACCGCGAGTGGCGTAGCCACGCATGTCCCTACCGCGCTGAGCTGGTCAATGATCGTATGGCGATCATCTACAAGCTGCTCGACGATGGCATCCTCACGGTGCTCGATGTCCAGACCGCATGGCCTGAGCGCGCCGCTGACGATCTCGGCGCACTGGTCGCCGCGACGGGTGCGGCAAAGCTGCGTATGAGCGGGGTCCATGCCCAGGCGCTGGGCTTTGATCTCGCCACCCTGACCCGGCACGGCGACTATCGGCTGCGTCTCTGCTACACGCCGCTGCTCACTGATCCGCCACCGCTGCGCTTCAGCCTGTTGCTATCAGATGTGTTCTAATCAGAGAGGATGATCACGATGAATGTGCTGGTGATTGCGACCCATGCCGATGACGAGGTGCTGGGCTGTGGCGGGGTGATGGCCCGGCACGCTGATATGGGTGATGAGGTCCACGTGGCGGTCGTCACACGCGGGATTCCAGAGGTGTTTCCCCCGGAGTACGTCGACGAGATCTTCCGTGAGCTTCAGGCAGCGCACCAGCTTCTCGGCGGATCGGGCATCCATTTCCTGGACTTTCCCTCGCCCCAGCTCGACACCGTACCGGGCTATGCGCTGGCTGATGCGATCAGGAAGCTCATCTTCAAGCTGCAGGCCGAGGTGGTGTACGCCCCCTACCAGGGGGATCTGCACGGCGATCACCAGGCGGTGTACCAGGCAGCCCTGGTGGCATCGCGCCCGATCAACGGCTGTCCGGTCCGCCGTTTGCTCTGCTATGAGACCCTGTCGGAGACGGACTGGGCCTCGCCGTTTGGCAACAGCACCTTTACTCCGACCGTCTTTGTTGACATCTCCGACTACCTGGGGCGCAAACTCGAGGCGATGCAGTGCTATCGGACCCAGCTCAAGGCGCCGCCGCACTCGCGATCGCTTCAGTCGCTCGAGGCCCTGGCCCGGGTGCGCGGCGGGACGGTGAGCATGGAGGCTGCCGAAGCGTTCATGCTGGTTCGCGAGATCCTGTAGACTACGGCGCAAGCAGCTACCACGTTCAAACCTCTGCCTACGGTCAGCCTCTGCGACCACTGCTGGGTCGCGCTAGTCCCGAGGTGTTGTGATGGCAACATGCCCGCTCATCGTGGTCGGCAGCGGTGGTTTTAGCAAGGATGTCGTGTGGGCGGTGCACAACCACAACGCCGTGCACGCAGCGTACGAGTTGCTGGGCTTCTGCGACGACGACCGCGCGAAGAAAGGGCAGCTGATCGCGGGTTATCCGGTCCTTGGCACGCCCGAAGAGGTTGATGCCACATCCCCGCAAAAGCCGTGCTTCCTCTGTTCGATCGGCGATAACAGCGCGCGGGCGCGGGTCGTGGAACGCGTCCTCAGCCTGGGCTGGACGCCGGTGACCATCATCGATCCGTCGGTAATGATCGCCGATGAGGTCGAGATCGGGCTGGGAACCTACATCGGTGCACGGGCGATCATCTCGCCGAAGGCACGGATCGGCAATCACGTGATCATCAACAACCACACAACGATCGGCCATGACTGTGTGGTGGGTGACTTTGCCCAGGTTTCGCCTGGCGCGCGAGTGTCCGGCTTCAGTGTGCTTGAGGAAGGTGCGCTCCTGGGGGCCAACGCCGTCATTGCCCAGGGGCGTAAACTGGGGCGCTATGGAACGCTGGGTGCGTGCTCGTTCGGGATGATCAACATCCCCGAGGGGGCGACCGCCACCGGTATTCCTGCCCGCGTGACCTTTCGCCGTTAAGTGTGATACAAGGAGCATGTTCCATGAAGCGTGCAGACCTGCGTAGGATTGTGGCGGACGTTCTCGAGATCGATCCGGAGTTGTTGCAGAGCGGGACCGATCTGACCCAGATCGAGACCTTCAACTCGGTCGCCGTGCTCACGCTCATGATCGAGCTGGACATGCAGGCCGGCGTCAAAATGCTGCCGGAGGAGGCCAGCAAGCTCCGCCTGTACGGCGACATCGAGCGTGTGGTCGAACGGCACGGCTTTGAGCTTGGCGACTAAAGCCGAGTCAGCGATGCGGGAGATAGATTGATGAACTCAGCCATTACGGCCATCCATTACTGTGTGCCGCAGCAACGCCTGACCAATGACGACCTTGTCCCGCGTTTCGGCGCGCAGCACATGGAGTCGATCCTCAAGATGTCCGGGATCCGCGAACGGCGGATGGTCGCGCCCGGTGAGACCGCTGCCGACCTGGCCTACTGGGCGGCGCGGCGCCTGCTCGACGATCGCCAGATCGACCCGGCCAGCATCGATCTGCTGATCTTCGCCTCGCAGACGGGCGATTATCAGGTGCCAGCGACGGCCTGTGTGCTCCACGAGCGGCTGGGGCTGGCCCACCACTGTGCGGCGTTTGACCTGGGGATGGGTTGCTCGAGCTTCCCCTATAGCCTGAGCGTTGCGCACAGTATGCTGGTGGCCGGGGTTGCACGCAAGGCCCTCGTGCTCGTCGCGGAAGCGCTGACCCCGGTTATCCATCCGCAGGACCGTGGCCTGGTGCCGCTCTTCGGCGATGGCGCTGCGGCGACGCTGCTTGAGCCGACCGAGGGTGAGGGTGGCTTCCGCGGTTTTCTGCTCGGGACCGACGGGACGGGCTACCGGAGCATCATTATGCCTGCCTCCGGAGCGCGGATGCCGCGCACCGCCGAGACACGGGCCGAGATCGTCGATGAGACCGGGATCGTCCGCACGCAGGAGCACCTGCATATGGATGGGCCGGCCGTCTTCTTCTTCTCGGTGCAGCATATTCCCAAGATGATCCGGCAGGCGCTGGATCGCTTTCAGCTGACCATCGATGATCTCGACCTGGTGCTCCTGCACCAGGCCAATAAGACGATGGTCGACCAGATCTACCGGGTGCTGAAGGTGCCCGCCGAGAAGCGTTTCTACTGCCTCGAGGAACTCGGCAATACCTCGGGCGCCTCAACGGCCATTCTGCTGGCCGAGGCAGGACGGCAGGGTGTGCTGCGCCCGGGCATGCGCGTATTGCTGGCCGCCTTCGGGAACGGCCTCTCGTGGGGCGTTACCGTGTTCGAGTGGGGCGAGCGTGCGGGCGTGGTCGTTCAGGGGCCGGTTGAGCCCGGTACCGTCGACGCTGAACCATGATGCTCACGACCGGGGTCGATCTGACCGAGATCGCCCCCTTCACGCGTCTGCTCGATCGCCACGGAGCCCGCTTTCTTGACCGCATTTACAGCGGGCGTGAGCAAGCGGCATGCGCTGGTCGGGTGGCCCAACTTGCCTGCCTCTTCGCAGCCAAAGAGGCAATCGCGAAGGTCCTTGGTACGGGGCTGAACTATATGGCGGCTGCGGGGGTTGATCTCCGTGAGATGGAGATCGTTAGCGATGGGCAGCATAGGCGGACGCAGGTGGTCCTCCACGGCGCCGCCCAGGTTCGTGCTGCGGCGTTGGGCCTGCACAACTGGTCGGTCAGCCTCGCGTCCTCGCGCACCTACGCGCTGGCGCTGGTGGTGGCGATGCAGGGGCCGGCCTGGAAACCAGACCAGGAGGGAGCATGAGCCAGATGGAACAACAACGGGTGGCGCTGGTCACCGGAAGCCGGAAGGGGCTGGGCAAATACCTTGCCGAGCAACTGCTTGCCCAGGGCTACCAGGTGGTGGGCTGCAGTCGTGAGCCAGCCGGATGGGAGCACGAGGGCTACTGGCACCTCAGTGCCGATGTCAGCGATGAGTCACAGGTCCAGCGGCTGATGGGTCAGATCCGTCAACGCTTCGGCCGGCTCGATGTGACCATCAATAATGCCGGTGTCGCATCGATGAATCACTCGCTGCTGATCCCGTCAGCAACGGTGAACCAGGTGATGGAGATCAATCTCCGCGGCACATTCCTGGTTTCACGCGAGAGTGCCCGCTTGATGCGCAAGCACCAGTATGGACGGATCGTTAACCTGACGACCGTCGCGGTACCGCTCTCGCTGGAAGGCGAGTCGATCTATGTGGCGTCCAAGAGTGCCGTCGAGGCGCTCACACGGGTGATGAGCCGGGAATTGGCAGCGTTCGGCATCACGGTGAACGCGGTTGGTCCCACCCCGGTGGAGACCGACCTGATCAAGAATGTTCCGCGCGACAAGATCGAGACGATCCTGAATCAACTGGCCATCAAGCGTCTCGGTCAGCCCGCTGATGTGTTCAATGTCGTCGACTTCTTCATCCGACCAGCGAGTGACTACATTACTGGCCAGATCATCTACCTGGGAGGAGCCTGATATGGGTTGCCTGACATGGTTGTTTGATCGCTTTGCGACCGAACCGACGCGGAGCTTCATGCTCTGGCGTGATCAAGCCTTCTCCTATGCCTGGCTCTTGAGCCGCATTGAGGAGTGGAACGCCCGGCTCGACGCTGCCGACGTTACCCCGGGCACGGTGGTGGCGATCGAGGGAGACTATTCGCCGGAAGTCGTGGCGTTGATGCTGGCGCTCATTGAGCGTGCCACCATCCTCGTTCCGTTGACGTCCAGTGTGGAGGTGCACAAGGAGGAGTTCAAGCAGATCGCCGAGGTCCAGGTGGTCATTGCGATTGACGCTGAGGAGCGAGGCAGCATCAGCCGTCGCGCCACCGAGGTGACGAACGAACTGACCCGCAGCCTGATCAGCAAGGGTGACCCGGGCCTGGTGCTCTTCTCGTCCGGCTCGACTGGCAAGAGCAAGGCCGCGCTGCACAACTTCATCGGCCTGCTCGAGAAGTTCAAGACGCGCCGGCATTCGATGGTCACGCTGACCTTCCTCCTGCTCGATCATATCGGGGGCATCAATACGCTGTTGTATGTGCTCTCCAATACCGGCTGTGTGGTGACGGTGCAGGACCGCGACCCCGATCACGTCTGTGCAGCCATCGAGCGGCATCGGGTCGAGGTCTTGCCCACCTCGCCGACCTTTCTTAACCTGCTGCTGATCTCGGAGGCCTACAAGCGGCACGATCTCTCGTCGCTCAAACGGGTCACCTATGGTACCGAGCCGATGCCGGAGCACACGCTCCAGCGCATCCATGAGATTATGCCGGGCGTGGAGTTGCTCCAGACCTACGGGCTGTCGGAGATCGGGATCATGCGCTCGAAGTCGCGCAGCTCGAACTCGCTCTGGGTGAAAGTTGGCGGCGAGGATTTCGAGACCCGGATCAAGGACGGCACCCTCTGGCTCAAGGCAAGGTCGGCGATGCTCGGCTATCTGAACGCGCCGTCGCCATTTGATGCAGACGGCTGGTTCAATACGGGCGACGCGGTCGAGGTGGATGGTGAGTATATCCGGATCCTGGGCCGCCAATCGGAGATGATCAACGTTGGCGGGCAGAAGGTCTATCCGGCCGAGGTCGAGAGTGTCCTGCTCCAGTTGCCCAACGTGCGCGACGTTGCGGTGGTGGGTGAACCGAACCCGATTACCGGTCAGGTTGTAGTGGCTCGCTTCAACCTGTTCGAGCCGGAGGACGTGGGCGAGTTCCGCAAGCGCATGCGGGCCTTCTGCCGCGACCACCTGGCCTCCTTCAAGATCCCGGCGAAGATCATCATCGTCGAGGATGAGCAGTACAGTCAGCGCTTCAAGAAGATGCGCCGCCAGCCAGCGATGGCGGCAGGAGGAACGACCAATGAATCGTAGCGAGTTGATGGACCTGATCGTGACGACGCTTCACGATCTGCTGGCGAGCGATCCTGCACGGGCCGACGTTTCGGTTGAGGAGGGGACGCGGCTCTACGGTCCGGAGGGGTTGCTCGACTCACTGCGGCTGGTGAGCCTGGTGCTTGACCTGGAGCAGGAGATCAACGATCGTCTCGATACGGCCATCACGATTGCCGATAGTCGAGCCATGTCGCAGCAGCGCAGCCCGTTTCGCACCGTCGGCAGCCTGGCCGACTATATCGTCGGGCTGCTAGCCAGGGAGCAGTCTGCGGCCTGAACGCCGACCAATAGCGCCTCTCCGCAGAACCTGGACGTTCTGACCAGAGCATCCCGCCGGGCCAGGTTCTGTGGAGAGGCGTCTTGTTGAGCTGCAACGTGATCGCCGGCGCCGGCGAAGCGCATGCCGACAGAGATCGCAGAGCATTGTTGGTATTGGAAAAGATCTGACCTACAGCGATGCATTTCAACAGGAGGGTCCATGAAATCAGCGCCTTCTGCTTCAAAAATCACCTTTGCTCAGACCCTCGATGCGATGCGGCAGGATCTGCGCAGGTATTCCGCCGACGCGCCCTTGTTCGTTGTGCTGGTGAAGTCGACCTATGCTCACCCGGCGCTGGCGGGGATCCTCTACTACCGGATCGGGCACTGGCTCTGGGCCTTGCGCCGCAATCCGCTTGCCTGGCTGCCGCTGGTCTGCTATCTGGTCTTCTATCCGCTGGTGCGGATGTACTCCGGGCTGGAGTTGTGGCCGTTCACCAGCGTGGGTCCAGGCTTTCAAGTGCTGCACTTCGGGCCGACCGTCATCCACCCGGCAGCGGTGATTGGCAGCAATGTCACGATGCTCCACGGGGTGACGCTTGGCGTCGCTATCATCGGCATCTCGAACATCGGCGCCCCGCGGATCGGCAACAACGTAGCGATTGGTACGGGTGCATCGATCATCGGGGATATCACGATCGGCGACAATGCCACGATCGGCGCCCACGCGGTTGTCACCAGCTCAGTGCCGGAGCATACGACAGTGACTGGCATCCCCGCCAGGCCGGTAATGTCGGCTGCCAACAAACGACTGGAGCCCGGCACGGCTGTAGCGAAGGCGCAGCACGACGAGCGACGAGATAGCGCCGAGGTGGCGGTACCGGTTCATGCCGAACGCAGTGTGCGCAACTCCCGTGGGTTGGAGAGGTGAGGCAACCGTGAGAACAGTCGAGCAACCTTCATCGGCGCGGCTCTCACTCCGGGCCAATTTTTCGTGGACCTTCGTCGGCAATATCATCTTCGCTGCCTGCCAGTGGGGCATGCTGATCGTGCTGGCAAAGATCGGTTCTCCTGAACTGGTAGGCCAGTTTGCCCTGGCCTCGGCGATCACCGTGCCGGTGCTGATGCTGACCAATATGCAGCTGCGCGACATCCAGGCAACCGATGCGCGCAGGGAGTATCCCTTCAAGGATTATCTCGGGCTGCGCCTGCTGACCACGGTGCTGGCCTTGCTCTTCATCGCCGGGACGGTACTGGTGCTGGGCTATCGCGGTGAGACGGCCCTGGTCATTATGACCTTTGGGTTGTTCAAGGCTGCCGAGGCGATCAGCGACATCGTGTTTGGGCTGCTCCAGCAGCACGAGCGGATGGACCGGGTTGCGCAATCGCTGATCATCAAGGGGATCCTGTCGCTAATCGCCCTGGGGAGCGTGGTCTATTTCACCGGCAGCCTCTTCCTGGGGGTCCTGGGGTTAGCGGTTGCCTGGCTGGCTGTGATTGTGCTGTTTGATCTGCGTAGCCTGGCGCTGATTCTCGGAGACAGCGTGCCGAGTGGGGCGCGCCTTGCGGCGCGCATCCCACGCCCGCGCTGGCACTGGCAGACCCTGCTGGCCCTGACGCGGCTCGCGCTGCCGATGGGTCTGGTGATGATGCTGATCTCACTTGCCACCAGCATCCCCCGCTTTTTTGTCGGGCGTTATCTGGGTGAGCACACCCTCGGTATCTTCGCGGCGCTCACGTACCTGCAAGTGGCGGGAATGACCGTCGTGAGCGCGCTGGGCCAGTCGGCGTTGCCTCGCCTCTCGCAGCACTATGCGGCCGGCAATCGGGCTGCCTTTCGTGGGCTCCTGCTACGGATGGCGGTGATCGGCCTGGTGCTCGGTGGGGGTGGCGTGCTGGTGGCGCTGGTTGCGGGGCGGCTCTTGCTGGAACTGATCTATCAGCCGGAGTATGCGGCATACGCTGACTTCTTCGTCTGGGTGATGGTCGCGGCAGGCATCACCTATCTATCCTGGCTGCTTGGCGAGGGAATGAAGGCGGCCCGTTACCTGCGGGTCCAGGTGGTGCTCTTCGGGGTCCAGGTGATCGTCCTGACGATTCTGTGCATCTGGCTGATCCCGGCGTACGGGCTGGTGGGGGTCGCGATCATGATGGTCGTCGCCGCCCTGATTCACCTGATCGGCACGTTGCTGATCCTGGCACGGGCGACCGCTGCGCTGCCAGCCGGACCGGTGAGCGAGGCGAGTTAGGTGGTGCATCCGGCACGTCGTTTGTCATGCTGAGCCCTTCGCTTCGCTCAGGGTGACATGGAAGAGGAAGGAGCAAACCACACCATGACAAGGTACGCAGTGCTATTCCCAGGCCAGGGCTCGCAGTTTGTCGGTATGGGCAAGGCGCTGGCCGCGGCATTGCCGGCGGCGGCAGCGGTGTTTGCCGAGGCTGATGCGGTGCTCGGCTTCGATTTTTCGGCACTCTGCTTTGAAGGGCCTGAGCAGGAGTTGAATGACACGGCGAACGCCCAGCCGGCGATCTTTGTGACGAGCATCGCGGCGTGGCAGGCATTGCAGGCGACGATGGGCAGTGAGGCTCGGCCAGTCGCGTTTGCCGGTCATAGCCTGGGCGAGTACAGCGCGCTGGTTGCAGCCGGGGCGCTGCAGTTTGCCGATGCGCTGCGCCTGGTGCGGGCGCGCGGCCTGGCGATGCGCGCCGCAGGCGAGATCGCCCCCGGGGGCATGATGGCGGTGCTGGGGATGCCGCGCGCCACGGTGGACGAGCTCTGCGCCCGGGCGGCGCAGGCCGCCGATGCCGTGGTCACGATTGCCAATGACAATTGCCCGGGCCAGATCGTGATTGCCGGTGACCGTCGCGGCCTGGAAGCGTTTGCGGCCCTGGTGCAGGAGCAGCCCGGTGCGCTGCCGCCGACGCCGCTCAAAGTCAGTGTGGCGCCACACACGCCGCTGATGCAGAGCGCCACGGCAAGCTTCCTCGCCGTTCTGGCGGAGACGCCGATCCAGGCGCCGGGGCTGCCGGTGCTTGGCAATGTCTCGGCAGACTGGCTGACGACGGCGGAGGCCGTGCGCCAGGAGTTGAGCGAGCAGCTGACGCGCGAGGTGCGCTGGGCCAACTCGATGCGCCGGCTGGTTGACACGGGCGTCGATGCCGTGGTGGAAGTCGGGCCGGGCAAGGTGCTCACTGGCCTGATGCGCGTGATCGACCGCCGGGTCAGTCGTTACAACTTTGGTGACGATCCCGCCAGCCTGACGGACCTGCGCGCCACCCTCGTTGCCGCCTGATCCCAGGGACCCGGGCAACTATGGGCCACGCAGGCGCTGGGATGGGTCCCTCGGAGCATACGAAGCTTTTTGTACCAACAGGATTCACGGAGAACATAATGCTCACGTTGTCGTCGATCCCGATGTCCTCGCCCGATCTGACCGATGCCGAGATCGCCGCCGTCAATCAGGTGTTGCAGACGCCCGTGCTCAGCATCGGGCCTCAGATCAAGGCCTTTGAGCAGGAACTGGCCACCCGCGCTGGTACGCGCCACGCCGTGGGGGTGAACTCGGGCACCAGTGGCCTGCATCTCTGTGTGATTGCCGCCGGGGTTGGCGATGGCGACCTGGTGCTCACGCCCTCGTTTTCGTTCATCGCCTCGGCGAACTGCATCCTCTACGAGCGCGGCGTGCCGGTGTTCATCGATGTCGATCTGGCTACCGGCAACATCAACCCGGATCTGGTTGCCGAGGCAGCAGAAGATCTTGCCCGTGGCGGGAAGGCTGCCGAGCGCTGGCTGCCGCGGGCACTGCGCGATGGCGGTCGGCCAGTGGGCCAGTTGAAGGCGCTACTGCCCGTGCACGCCTTCGGGCAGCCGGCCGATATCGATCCGCTGCTCAGTGTCGCCCGCAGCCATGGCCTCGCCGTGATCGAGGATGCCTGTGAAGCGATTGGCGCAACCTACAAGGGACGCAATGCCGGATCGCTGGGTGATGCGGCTGTCTTCGCCTTCTACCCCAACAAGCAGGTGACCACGGGCGAAGGCGGAATGATCGTCACCAACCACGATGCCTGGGCCGATATCTTCCGCAGCCTGCGCAATCAGGGCCGTGACGTCTTTGATGCCTGGCTCAACCATACCCGCCTGGGCTACAACTACCGCATGGACGAACTGAGTGCCGCGCTGGGCCTGGCGCAGATCAAGCGGCTTGACGAGTTGCTGGCGAAGCGTGCCCAGGTGGCGCAGTGGTACGATGAGCGCCTGGCCGATATCGAACTGGTTGAGCGCCCCTTCATCGCGGCAACGACCACCCGGATGAGCTGGTTCGTCTACGTTGTGCGGATCAAGCCCCCCGCCAGCCGTGATGAGGTGTTGGCCCGCCTGGCTGAAGTTGGTGTCCCCAGTCGTCCGTACTTTACGCCTATCCACCTGCAGCCGTTCTATCAGCGGCAGTTCGGTTACCAGCGCGGTGATCTGCCGGTGACCGAGTATCTTGGCGATGTCTCGCTGGCCCTGCCCTTCTCCGGGGTGATGCGTGAAGAGCAGGTCGATTATGTCTGTGCGCAGCTGCGGCACAGCCTCGCGCGTTGACCTGGTGGCTGTGGTGCCAACCAGGGGCAGATGTGGAATCGATAATGAAGATGCTGTTTGAGCGAAGGATGACCTGGTTGGGCCGCGGGGGGGCCATACTGCTGCTCTGCTGCACGACATTGCTGGCATGTGCGGCGCCCCCGCCCGCCGGGGTCACGCCTGCGGTGACCCCGGCGGTGCGCACGA
>DAOUBZ010000450.1:0-4557 GCA_034432515.1 Chloroflexaceae bacterium
GGGGTAGGGGGGTGGGGTATGTGGGGCCTGGGGGCGCAACTCCCCAAAAACCCACCCCTGGTAGGGTGAGGACCTCCAGGGCGTCCCTACACCCCATCTTGCGAATGCGCCCAAAGGTTCCGTCCGCCCCGCGCGCCCCCGGGCCGGGAGGCCGGAGCATGGTAGGGGCGCAGCGTGCTGCGCCCCCGGGCCGGGCAGGCCCCCGATCACGAGTGGGCAGCAAAGAGGCGCACCACCAGCAACATGCCCTCGCGCACGACCACCGAGGCCGGCGGCTGTGTGATGACGTTGCTGACACCACGGGAGTGCTCGAAGCGCAGCTCGGCATCGTGCAGCGGATAGTAGAGGCCCCGGGTGGTAATGCCACGGGCCGCGCCACCAATCGGCAGCAACGACACGGTCTCACCCTCCGCCCCGGGGATGGGCGTCTCGCCGCGGGCCAGGTAGGCTTCCTGGCCCGTATCGAGCAGTCGCACCCAGCGCCCCGCCAGATCGGGGAGGGCCAGCAGGGCAACGTTCGAGAGCCCCTGGTCCCAGCGCCCACCCAGGGCGCCGAGCACATCGATCGTATCCCCCCCCTGCGCCACGGCGGCCAGCAGCGCCAGCTCCAGATCGGTCTCGTCCTTTTCGGCAGGGTAGCGAACGATGCTCGCCCCGGCCGCCGCGAAGGCGGCCTCCGCCTCGGGTGCGAGCGAGTCCAGGTCACCGATCACCAGGTGGGGCACGATGCCGGCAGCGTAGAGGGCGTTGCCACCCCCATCGGCGGCGATCAGCAGATCGGCGCGCGCCAGCAGATCGCGGAACGGCTCCGCCTGAAAGTTCGGCGCATTGGCGACAATCACGATGTGCATGGGCTCCGAGCGGCAGGCTTCGCTCGCGGCATGCTACTCAGCCAACCGCTACGGCCCGCGCGGCGCGCTGCCGGGCCTCGATAAAGGTCAGCAAATAGCGGATCCGTTGCGTCAATTCACAGGCAGTGACGGAAAACGCACGCAGGCGGGCTTCCTCCCCGGCAACAGCGGCCGGGTCGGGAATGGACCAGTGAACCTGCTTCTCGGCGCCCGCAAAACTCGGGCAGGCCTCACGGGCACGATCGCAGACCGTCACCACGTAGTCGAAATGCTGCCCCACAAACTCATCAACGTGTTTTGAACGAAGACCCTGTGCCGCCTCACCGAGGATCTCCGCGACCATGGGATTAACCGAGCCTGGCTGGGTGCCGGCGCTGTAGGCCTCCACCCCGCCGCGGCTGAACTGCCGCAACAGCACCTCGGCAAGCTGCGAACGCGCGCTGTTTTCGGTGCAGAGGAAGAGCACCCGTGGCCGCGCCGGCTCAGGCGACAGGGCTTCTGGCTCCGGAGCGAGTTGCAACGAGGGATGCAGTGCGCCGATAACCTGCTGGACCAGCGAGCGCAGGCGATCGACCTGGAGCCGGTAGTAGCGCCGGCTGGCATCGGCATCGCTGGTTCGGCTGCTCACGAGACCCAGTTGCTCAAGCTGCTTGAGCTGCTCATCCAGTGCCTCCTGCGGAACCCCGAGCCGGGCTTGCAGATCCCCACGGTGGACATCGCTGGTAGCCAGGGTTTTCACCAGCTCCCACACCACCCTATCGGCAAGCAGCTGCGCGAGCGCACGAGCATCATCATAATCGGTTATTGCTGGCGTGCTCATAGCGGCCCCTCTCCAATTTATAGCAATCTCCACTGATATAATAGCACGCCTTTCGTAAATGTAAAGGGTTTTCTTGAACAGATACAGGGCTGAGACGACATCCGCCTCCCGCGATGGGGTGTGGGGCAGCGCAGCTGCCCCACACCCCATCACCTAGCGAATGCGCTGGCCGGCCAACCCGCCGCCCCAGAGCTCGTCGCCGGGCCAGGTATCCTCTTCGGGATGCCAGAGTTCGCGCACATCGCCGGCGCGCCGCAACTGCCCGAAGGTGGTCGGAATGAAGACGACCCGCCGCAGCCGCGCCGCGGGCACCGGCAGCGGTAGCACCGCCAATGGGCCGAGCTCCACCCGGTAGTAGCGCTCGGCCGCCCGGGGGTGCTGCGGCTCGTCGGGGAGCAGCTCGCGCCGTGTGGTCAGCTGGTAGCGCAGCACCGGCGCGTAGTACCGCACCGACCAGCGCTCAGCACCGAATGCACCGGTCTGGTAGAAGGCGAGGTAGTCGGCGGCGAAACGGGCGGGCACCCGCGCCAGTGGCACCCGGTACCAGCCGGCCTCGCGGGCCAGGGCCAGGTCGCGCGGGCGCGGTACCACCACTACCAGGACACGGGCTGCATCGTCGGGCAGATCGGCTTGCATCACTCCTCCCAGGCTCGGTACAATACATCCAGGCGCATCACGAGTCGCGCCAGCGCTCCAGATAGGCAGGCGCACGTCAGCGCTGCTCTTTGTACCGCCTGAGGGATCGTAAACGTTATGCTGCGAGGCCTGTTCCTGGCCCTTGTCGCCGGCCTGTTGCTGGTTGGATGCGCGACCCCCGCGCCGGAGATCCGCGCCCGGATCGACGCCGTGCAGGCGCTCAGCGACCCGGGCGCCGGCTTCGCCCGCGCGCTCGAACCACGACCGTTCGTCTTTCCCGCCGACCACGGCCCACACCCTGCGTATCAGATCGAGTGGTGGTACTACACCGGCAACCTGGAAGCCGACGGGCGCCACTTTGGCTATCAGCTCACCTTCTTCCGCAGCGGGCTCAGCCCCACGCCGCCCGAGCGCCCCTCGGCCTGGGGCACAGCAAACATCTACATGGCCCACCTGGCGCTCAGCGATACGGCCAGCGGCCGCTTCTACGCCTTCGAGCGCTTTAGCCGCGATGCGGCCGGCCTCGCCGGGGCCTCCGGCACGCCCTTCCGCGTCTTTCTCGAGGACTGGTCGGCTGAGGGCTCCGGCCCCGAGGGGATGACCATGCGCCTGCAGGCCGCCCAGGACGAGATCGCCCTCGATCTCACCCTCACCAGCCAGAAGCCGCCCGCACTCCAGGGCGACCGTGGCCTCAGCCAGAAGGGGCCCACCCCCGGCAATGCCTCGTTCTACTATTCGTTGACCCGCATGGCCACCAGCGGCAGCGTGCAGATCGGCGAAGCGCAGTACCGCGTGCGCGGCCTGAGCTGGATGGACCACGAGTGGGGCACCAGCGCGCTCGAGGGCGGCGCCGTCGGCTGGGACTGGTTCAGTCTGCAGCTCGACGACGGCTATGACCTGATGTATGCCCAGGTCCGTACACCAGACGCGATTAGCTACAGCTTTGGCAGCCTCGTCGATCCACAGGGGCAACTCACGCCCCTCGACCCGGCTGAGGTGCGCCTGGAGGTGCTGGCCACCTGGCGCAGCCCTGCCTCCGGCGCGACCTACCCTGCCCGCTGGCGCATCACGATCCCCAGTCAGGATCTGCAGCTCGAGTTGGAACCGCGCCTGGCCAACCAGGAACTGCCGGTGGCCGTGATCTACTGGGAGGGCGCCGTCCAGGCGCAGGGCAGCCGGGCGGGCCGCCCGCTCAGCGGCAATGGGTACGTCGAACTCACCGGCTACGCCGAGGGCGGCCAGGGGCGCCTGCGATGACCCCGCCGCTCACCATCCTCACCGGCTTCCTCGGCAGCGGCAAGACGACCCTGCTGCGCACCCTGATCGAGCGCGGTGCGGGCGGGCGCCGGCTGGCGCTCGTGGTCAACGAACTGGGCCAGATCGGCCTCGATGGCGCGGCGCTCGAACGGGCCGGCGCCGCACCCCTGGTCGAATTGACCGGGGGCTGCGTCTGCTGCGAGGCCGGCAGCGATTTCCTGCTCGCGGTCGAGGAGTTCAGCGACTACGGGCCCGACCAGATCGTTGTGGAGACGACCGGCCTGGCCGAGCCCGGCGGCATCATCAGGCGCGCTCGCGGCGCCGGGCTGGCCCTCGACGCCGTGGTGGCCGTGGCCGACGCCGCCAACCTCGACGCGGCGCTGGCCGCCTCGCCGGTGGCTGCGTGGCAGCTGCGCGCCGCCGACTTGATCGTGCTCAGCAAGATCGATCTGGTCACGCCCGCAGCGCGCGCCGCGGTCGAGACACAGCTACGCGCGCTCAACCCCCGCGCCGCGATCATCCCCGCCGCCCACGGCCAGGTACCACCCGACCTGCTCTTCGGCCCCCGCCTCAGCCTGGCTGACCCGCCGCCGCACCCCGGCCACCGCGCCGACGATGGCTTCACCAGCCTGGCCTGGACGAGTGACACGCCACTGCAGCGCGCCATGCTTGAGACGGCGCTGGAAAGCTTCCGACCCACACTCTTCCGCGCCAAGGGCCTGGTCCACTGCAGCGACGCCCCCTGGCCCGATGAGCTGCAGCTGGTGTGCGGCCGGCTCACCTTCACGCCGCAGCGCCCTCGCGCGCCGCTCAGCCCGCTGAACCGCCTCGTCCTGCTCGGCCCCGGCCTCAATGACGCCGCACCCGCCATCACCGCCGCGCTCGACGCCTGCGCCGACCGCCCCGAACGCGCCGCCGCCTGGCGCACGCGCTACGCCGCACTGTTCAGCTGACCGGCCTCCGCCCATAACTCGATCCGCGCCGATGCTTCGC
>DAOUBZ010000451.1:0-3264 GCA_034432515.1 Chloroflexaceae bacterium
CGCCACGGCCGGTTCCTGAACTACCTGGAGTTCCTGCCGTGGCTGGCCCCGGCCAGCCGCGTCCCGATCTACTCTCACACCGACCTTTACCTGGGCCTGGGCATTGTCGGCGGCGAGCTCTCCAGCGGTTACTATCATGGGTTGGAGATTGGGCGGCTGGCCAGCCGCGTGCTGGCCGGCACCGCCCCGGGCCAGATCCCGATCAGCCAGGAAAGCACGCTCAAGCCGATGTTTGACGAGCGCGAGCTGCGCCGCTGGGGCATCGGCGCGGACGAATTGCCCGAAGGCAGCGTGGTGACCCACCGCCGCCTGAGCTTCTACCAGCAGCACCGCCGCCTGATCTGGCAGGGCGGGGCGGTGGTGGCGCTGCAACTGCTGGCGATCGCGCTGCTGGCGCTCAACATCAAGCGCCGCCGCCGCGCCGAGCGTGCCCTGCGCGACAGCCAGCGCCAATACCAGCTCCTCTTTGACGCCATGCCGCAGATCGTCTGGTCGGGTCACCCCGACGGCACCTTCGAGCTACTCAACCGCCACTGGACCGCCTATACCGGGCTGGACATGGCCGCCAGCCAGGGCGAGGGCTGGACCTGCGCGATCCACCCCGAGGACCTGCCGCAGGTCGAGGAAGCGTGGCGCCAGGCGCGCGAGAATCCCACGGGGCCTTACGCCCATGAATGCCGCTACCGCCGCGCCGCCGATGGCGCCTACCGCTGGCACGTCAACCAGATCCTGCCGATCCGGGACGAGGCCGGGCAGGTGCTCAAATGGATCGGCACGGCGATGGACATCGACGACCGCAAGCGCGCCGAGCAGGCGCTGGCCGAGGCCTCGCGGCGCAAGGACGAGTTCCTGGCGATGCTGGCCCACGAGCTGAGAAATCCGCTCGCCCCCATCCGCAACGCCACCGAGCTGATGCGGCTCAAACTGCCCGCCGACAACCCCCTGGCCCGCCAGTTCGAGCTGGTGGACCGCCAGGTCAGCCACATGGCGCGCATGGTGGACGATCTGCTCGATGTGTCACGGATCACGCGCGGGGCGATCCAGCTCCATACACGCGCGGTGGACCTGCGCCAGGTGGTCGAGCAGGCCCTGGAGATCACCCAGCCGCAACTGCGCGCGCACGGCCTGGAGCTAAACTATACCCCCCCACCGGCGCCGCTATGGGTGCGCGGCGACCCCACGCGCCTGGAACAGGTCCTGTACAATCTGCTCAGCAACGCCGTCAAGTTCACCGCGCGCGGCGGGCGGGTCGATCTGGAATTGGGGGTCAACGAAGAGGCGGGTGAGGGCGGAAGCACGGGAGAGGCCGGGGCCGCGCCCCGGCGCGAGGGGGTGCTGCGCGTGCGCGACTCGGGCATCGGCATCGCCCCGGAGGTGCTGCCGCACGTCTTCGAGCTGTTCGTGCAGGCCGACAAATCGCTCGACCGCAGCGTCGGCGGGCTGGGCATTGGCCTGACCATGGTGCATGACCTGCTCGTGATGCACGGCGGGCGCATTGAGGCACAAAGCGCGGGGCTGGGCCAAGGCACCTGCTTTACCGTGTGCCTGCCGCTGCTGGACGAGCGCGAGCTCGCGGCCCTGGTCCCGGCCACCACCTGCACCCCCGATGTGCCCCCGGGCATCCCGCCCACCGGCACCCCGGGCGATAGTTTTGCCGATTTGGCCGGCGCGGCGGTTACGGACGGCGCTCCCGCCCGCGAAAGCGCACCCGAGACGGCGCCGGGGGACGGGCGCCAGGCCAGCGCCCCGGCGGTGGGGGAGTCGCCCGTCCGGCCGCGCCGCGTGCTGGTGGTCGACGATATCCGCGACACGGCGCTGTCGTTGGCCGAGTTGATCGAGCTGTGGAACTTTGAGGTGACGGCGGCCTTTGACGGCTTGCAGGCCATCGAGCGGGCGCGCGAGTTCCGCCCCGACGTGATCCTGCTGGACCTGGGCCTGCCCGTGCTCAACGGCTTCGAGGTGGCCCGCCGCCTGCGGTGCGAGCCGTGCTGTGCCGGGGTGCGCCTGATCGCGCTGACCGGCTACGGCGCCGAGGAGGACCGGCGCGCCACCCACGCCGCCGGCTTTGACCTGCACCTGACCAAACCGGTGGACCCCGAATCGCTGCAACGGATCCTCAGCGGCGCGGCGGCGTGATGGCCGGCGGGGGGGCCACCCTTACGGGCACGAACACGACAGTGTTTCCCCAAAGTGCTTGATAAGCGGGAACAGGTCTGTCGATCAGGCCAGCCCGGCGCCCAGAGCCAGCGCCGTCAGCGCCAGCAGCGCCCCGGTCAGCCGCTGCACGGCGCGCAGGGTCACTTTTCTGAGATAACGGCGCGCCAGAAGCAACCCGGCGAAGGCGCACAGCGTCGCCCCGGCGATCTGGCCCCAAGGGTAATCCGCCGCCCCGCCCCCGCGCGCGATCGCCGCCGCGTAGACCGGCAGGCGCGCCAGATCGACCAGGAAGGCGAGCACGGCGCTGGTGGCGACAAACTGCGCCGCCGACAGCCCGCTTTTGACCAGGAAGGCGGCGCGAAAGGCGCCCTGGTGGCCCGAAAGCCCGCCAAAAAAGCCCGAGAGCAGCCCGCCCAGCGGCAGATAGCGCGGCGGGAAGCTCAGCCGCGCAAAGGCCGGCCACAGCTCCAGCAGGGCGAAGCAAAAAATCAGGACGGCCAGCACCAGCTTGAGCGGCGTGACCACGGCCTGGTGCGCGCCGAGCGGGTAGCTGGCCAGCGGGGCCAGGCGGCTGAGCGCCCCCAGCAGCGCCGCCCCGGCCAGCGCCGCCAGGATCGCCGGCAGCCCAAAGCGCCACACCACCCCCCAGGCCGCCTGGCGCGCAAACAGCGGCAGCTTAAGGGCGTTATTGGCCCCGTGGACCACGGCGGTGGCGGCCACGGCCACCTCCACCGGAAAGAACAGGGCAAAGACCGGCATCAGCAGCGTCCCCAGCCCGAAGCCGGAAAACAGCGTCAGTCCCGAAACGAAAAACGCGGCCAGGCCCAGCACGAGGTAATCCATGGCACGTCGCCCCCTTCGCATTGAGTAGCGGCCAGGCGGGCCTGGGGCGGCTGGCTTTTGCCTCACGTCCCCGCTCAGTTGGCGTGCTGGGCGGCAAAGCGGGCCAGGGTGGCCTGCAAGGCCGCGTGATTGATCGGCTTGGTCAGGTGCTCGTCAAAGCCGGCGCGCCGGGCGGCCTCGCGGTCCTCGTCGCGCCCGTAGCCGGTCACGGCCAGCAGCAGGCGCCCGGCCCCGCCGGGCTCGCGGCGCAGGCGGCGGGCCACC
>DAOUBZ010000452.1:0-2722 GCA_034432515.1 Chloroflexaceae bacterium
CCGAAGCATTGGCTGTGCCAATGCTTCGCCTTCCGGGGCGGGGTCCGACCCATCACAGCTGCTCGGACGAAGTACTAGCTACCAAGGAGTCACCTTCTTATGGATCGCACCCGCCTCATCGAGGAGTTGCGGGGCATCGTTGGCGCAGCGGGCGTGGTCGATAACCCGGTCGCGCTGATGACCTACGATGCCGACGGCTGTATGATGGATACCGGCGAGCCCGAGGTGGCGGTGCTGCCCACCAGCACCGAGCAGGTGAGCGCGATCGTGCGCCTGGCCGCCCGCTATGGCCTGCCGGTGGTGCCGCGTGGCGCCGGGACCGGTCTCTCCGGGGGCGCCACGCCGATGAGTGGCGGCATCGTGGTCAGCACGGTGCGCATGGACCGCATCCTCCAGGTTGACGCCCGCAACGGTCGCGTGCTCTGCCAGCCCGGGGTGATCAACTGGGAACTGTCGCAGTGTCTCGCGCCCTATGGCTACCAGTTCGCCCCCGACCCCTCCTCGCAGAAGGTTTGCACGATCGGCGGCAATATCGCTAATAACTCCGGCGGCCCCCACTGCCTCAAGTATGGCACCACCACCGACCATGTCCTCGGCCTCGAAGTGGTGCTGCCCGATGGTTCAGTCGTCTGGACGGGCGATGGCAGCCCCGAGGCCGCCGGCTACGACCTCACCGGGGTGATCACCGGCAGTGAGGGAACCTTCGGCTTCGTGACCGCGGCCTGGCTGAAGCTGACCCGCCTGCCCGAGGCGGTGCGCGTGGTGATGGCCCTCTACCCCGATATTGCCAGTGCCTCGGCGACGGTCTCGCAGGTGATCGCTGGCGGCTTTCTGCCGTCCGCCCTGGAGATCATGGATCGCCTGGCGATCAAGGCGGTCAACGATATGTACAAACTCGGGCTGCCCGCGAGCGCCGGCGCGGCCCTGATCGTTGAGGTGGACGGTGTGGAGGACGGGCTCGACGAGTTGCTCAACGAGATCATTGCGGTCTGCTGGCGCAACGGCGCGATCGATGTGCATCCGGCCCGCACTCCCGCCGAGCAGACCCAGGTCTGGTCGGCGCGCAAGAACGCCTTCGGCGCGATGGGCCGTCTCGCGCCCACCTACCATCTGGTGGATACGGTGGTGCCGCGAACACGCCTGCCCTACCTGATGGAGCAGGTCGGGCGCATCTCCGAGGAGTACCACCTGCCGATCGCTAATGTCTTCCACGCCGGCGACGGCAATCTGCACCCGATCATTCTCTTCGACCGCCGCGACCCTGGACAGAACCAGCGCGCCCTCGAGGCCGCCACCAGCGTGATGCACATCAGCATCGAGCAGGGCGGGGTGATCAGCGGTGAGCACGGCATTGGCGTCGAGAAGCAGGACTATATGCCGCTGCTCTTCTCCGATGACGATCTGGCAGCCATGGCCGGGCTGCGCCAGAGCTTCGACCCCGACGATCGCTTCAATCCGGGCAAGATCTTCCCGAAGGATCGCCCGTACGGCAAACTGGCCGCGCTGCGCCGGACAGGGGTCGCCGTGAGCGAGCAGGCGACCGGGTAGCCGTCGTTTGCCAGAGATGGTGCGAAAGCTATGTTGCCACAGACACTCAGCCGCCAACTCCGCGCGATCACCGGCGCGGATTTCGTCAGCGAGGACACGGCGGCCTTTGCCGTCCACGGCCAGGCCCCCGCGCTCGTCGTCACGCCCGGCTCGGTCGAGGAACTGGCCCAGGCCGTCGCGGCCTGCCACGCCGCGCGGGTGCCGGTCGTGCCCTGGGGCGGCGGTACGCGCCAGCGCTGGGGCCGCCCGCTCGCCACGGAGCCTTTCGTTGTCGTGCGCACCGTTCGCCTGGACCGTGTGCTGATCTACGAGCCCGACGACCTGACCATCTCGGTCGAGGCGGGGATGCGCTTCGCCGATCTGGATGCCACGCTCGCGGCCCACGGCCAGATGTTGCCGCTCGACCCGCCCTGGCCCGCGCAGTGCACCGTGGGCGGCACCGTTGCCACTGCGTCGGATGGCCCGCGCCGCCTGGCCTATGGCACCAGCCGCAACCTGCTGATCGGCATCCGCGTGGTGGAGGCCACCGGACGGATCAGCAAGGCCGGCGGTATGGTGGTCAAGAATGTCAGCGGCTTCGATATGATGAAGCTCTACCTGGGCAGCCTGGGCAGCCTGGCGATCATCGTCGCGGCCAACTTCAAGCTGATCCCCCGGCCACGCGCTGCCGCCAGCATCAGCTGTCTTTTCGAGGCTCCTGCGCAGACCTTCCAGTTGATCGATGCCCTCAGCGCCAGCCAGCTGGTTCCCGCTGCGGTTGAGTACCGTGAGGACGGCTCGGCCGCCAGCCTTGAACTGCGGGTCGAGGGCCTGCCCGCGGCGGTTGAGCGCCATCTGCGCGATGTGCGCCGTATGGCCGATGCAGCCGGCGCAGGCGCGGTCACGGTCGCCGCCGAGGATAGCGCCGCGGTCGAGCGTCGCTGGGCCGGGTTCAACGACGCGCCGCAGACGGCGGCGCTTGAGCCCGACGAACTGGTCGCCCGCCTGGGTTGCCTGCCCGGCGACCTGGCCGCCGCCCTCGCCGACGTGCGCGGCCTTGCCGCTCAGCATGGGCTGGCACTGCGCGTGCAGGCTCGCGCGCTGAGCGGTGTGGCCTACCTGCGCCTCCGCGGCCCCGACGAGCACCTGCGCGCCTGGCACGCTGCCCTGTTCGCCCGCCGGCCGCAGCTGGTCG
>DAOUBZ010000453.1:0-7665 GCA_034432515.1 Chloroflexaceae bacterium
GCGAAGCATCTCGGCCGGGACCCTTCGCGGAGTTTACCCTGAGCCCTTCGCTTCGCTCAGGGTAAACTCCGCCGAAGGGCTCAGGGTGACACGCAACTTGCCGGATGCACCACGCATGAGCAGGCGAGGTGCGCCCCACGAAAGGCCATCTGATGCGTTTCGGGTTGCAGCTCTTTCCACATGGCTTTACACTCCTCAGCGCGAATCGCCCATTCTGGAGGCAGAGACTATTGCAATAGTGCAGACCTGCTTGTATAATGATCTATGGTCGCCAGGGCGACTAGCCTGGAAGTATCCGGGCGAGAATGGCAAACGAGCCGCCTGATGAGACGTACCCCACGTGCTCCCGGCGTTCCCGCCGGGCCCGACGACAGCGACCTGCTCCGCGAGTTGCTCGCGAGCGAGGTTCCGAGTCGGCACGGCCAGATCCGCCCGGCGCGGCTCCGCTCGGCCAGCCAGCAACAGCAGATTGCACTCCGCGGCTTCAAGCTGCGCAACTGGATCGATCGGTCGCTGTTTGTGCTTGAGCGCGCGCTGGTGCTGGCCGCAGTGCTTGCCTTCGGCTACTGGCTCTTCGATGGCCCCGTGCGCGATTACCTGCACGCCCAGCGCTCGCCCACCACCCTGCGCGCGCAGGCCATGGCCCCCGCGCCCCCGCCGGCCCTGCCTCTCCCGACCCAGACCAGCGGGCAGACGGCGGTGGCCCTGCCCTTCACCCGCCCAGAAGACGAACTGGCCGACCCTGCTGGCCAGCGCAGCGTGCGCGACGCCTTCATGGTCCCCCAGGCCGTGCCGGCCGTTCCCCAGGCCCCTGCCGACCCACGGCCGCAGCGGCTGCTGATGCCGAGTATCGGCGCTGACATTGCTGTCTATGAGATCTTCGTGGTCAATGGCGAGTGGGAAGTGGCCGAGTACGCGGCGGGCTACCATCACGGCACGGCGCTCCCCGGCAACAGCGGCAATGTGGTCTTTTCAGGGCACGCCGGGCTGCGCGGCGCGGTTTTCAAGGATATTGGCCGCCTTGCACCTGGTGACCAGGTGATCGTCGAGACGGGCGGCTGGCGCTACAGCTACCGAGTGCGCGAGTCAATGAACGTCTGGCCAACCCAGGTTGAGGTGATGGACCCGACCCCGACCCCGGTGCTTACCCTGATCACCTGTACGAACTGGGACACGCAGCGTCTGGTGGTCGTTGCCGATCTCACCGACGCGCGCCCGCTCTCCTGAAGCGAGGAGCCTGGTATGCAGCCACCTTCACGAGATCGTCCACCACCGGCTGGTCGTGGCCGTACCCCCACCCGCTGGACGCGGCTGGAGATCGCGCTGATCCTGCTCAGTGTGGTCATGATCGCCTTCCCGCTTTACGCCGAAGCCACGCGGTTCATCTTCCCGCCGCTCGCGCCCGCCCAGGAGAGCACCCCCGAGCCACCAACGGTCGACCCGGCGCTCCCGCTGCCTACCACGGAAACCCAGGCCCCGGCCCCCACCGAAGGCCAGACCACCCTGCCCGTGCCCAGCGATACGCCGGCTGCCGCGCCCAGCGATACGCCGGCGCCCATCCCGACCGACACTCAGGCCCCCGCCCCGACCGATACGGGCGGCCCGCAGCAGATCGTTACGGCGACCAGTATCCCGGTACCACCCACCAATACGCCCGCGCCACCAACCCCGACCGGTACCAGCGTTTCCGAGACGCCGACCAATACCCCGACACCTGGCACGCCGACCAATACCCCGGCACCTGGCACGCCGACCAATACCCCGGCGCCCGGCACGCCGACCAGTACCATTGGCCCGGCGACGCCGACCAGTACGATCGCGCCGGTGAGTGGGGTGCGGGTGTTCAAGGTGGCCTCGGTCTCCGAGGCGGCCCCCGGCCAGCAGTTCAGCTACAGCATCTCCGTGATCACCGACAGCACCGCCGATCAGCAGGTGACCATGGAGGACTCGGTCAGTGGCGACCTCGAGGTACTGAGCGCCAGCTCCGGCTCGGGGAACTGCAGCTCCGGCCAGACGGTGCGCTGCACACTGACCATCCGCGACATCAACCCCGCCTCGGTGACGATCCAGGTGCGCGTGCGCGCCTCTGCCGCGCTCGGCAGCAGCATCGCCAACAGCGCCAGCGCCGGTGGGCAGAGCTCGGGCACGGTGACGGTGCGGGTCGGCGGCAGCGTGGTTGCCTCACCCACGCCGACGCCGACCGGACCCACCGCAACCGCCACCGCGGTTGTTGGCCCGACCCTGACGCCCACCAGCGGCCCACCACCGCCAACCAATACTGCCGCCCCACGCCCGCCCCCCGCCGAGGTCGAGGAGCGGCCACGCGCCACCGAGGTGCCGCCTGAGCCACCAGCGCCACCGCCGCCACCGCCGTTGATCCCGGAGGTGCCGACCGAGCCGCCAACCCCCGAGATCTTCCAGCCGGGCCAGCCGGTGGTGCGCCCGACCGCGGCCGTTCGCCCGACACGGGTGATCCTCGGTCCGACCAATACGGCGTCACCGCTGATCCCCATCCCGAGTGGCACGGTTGCGCCAACCGGCACCGCCGGTCCGGCCGCGACCAGCGACATCTTCTTCCGCCTGGCAAGCGACTGGGGCAGCGCCTACCCGGGCCAGCAGGTGAACTTCACACTCGCAGTGCGCAACACGCGCCCGCCCGCTGCCGACGGCGCCAACACCCTGCGTAACGTCACCGTGCGCAGTGCCCTGCCCGCCAACCTGGAGGTGCTGGGCGCGCGGGCCGATCGTGGCGCCGACCCCACGGTGAGCGGCAACAATGTGAGCTACAGCATCGGCCAGCTGCAGCCAGGCGAGGGCGCCGAGATCACGATCGCCACCCGGATCAAGCCCGATGTCACCGTGGGCACGCTGATCGTCACCCAGGGCCAGCTGGTCTACGATGGCCTGGCGCCCCAGCCGGCCTTCTCGAACATCGTCACGGTGCAGGTGGTGGGCAATGTCCAGGCCCCGACCAGCGTTCCGACGGTTCCGACGGTGGTCGCGCAGGCGGCCACGGCGACCAGCGGGGCCTACCCGCCGCCGAGCAGCCCGACCGCGGGACGCACCGCGACGACCGGCCCGACGGCGAGCGTCGCGCCGAGCGCAACCACGGCCGCCACGGCAAGCCCCGTACCCACACGCACCCCGGCGCCGCCACCACCACCCACGCCACTGCCTGAAACCAGCACCGGTGTGCCGCTGCTCGGGATCATGCTGCTCGGTGGCACGCTGCTGACCCGCACCGTGCGCCTGCACCGGGCAAAGAACCGGATCTGATCGACGTCACATCCATTCCATGCCAGAGCCCCCGAGCCGATGTGGCTCGGGGGCTCTGGCATGGAACGAGCCGGCGTTCGGCCGCTCCGTCACACGTCACGCATCACGCATCAATCGTCACTGGTATCACTCGTTTCACCCTTACTGCGCCTGGTGCGAGGCTACACGCCGCGGCTGCGCGCCATCAAGGGCCAGCCAGAGCACGATCGCCAGCAGCAGCCAGTGGAGTTGGTCCTGCACGGCGGCCAGCACGGCCACTACCTGTCGCGACGCGGGCAGGGCCTCATAGAGCCGCTGCAGGCCGATCGCCGGGGCAACGCGCAGCTGTTCGATCACGGCGACCAGGCCGAACTCAGCGCCGATCGAGCCTGCCACCTGCCAGGCGACGGCCAGCGAGAGGCCAACGATCACGGCCGTGAGGATCAGCACGAGGGTGCTGTACCATGGCTGCGGGCGCGGCCGCAATGCGGCCAGGGCGAGGGCCGGTGCACCCGGGATCAGCTCGAGCAGCCGGGCCGTCAACTCAGGAGGAGCGTCCCAGTGCAACTCCTGGCGCAGCAGCAGATCGAGACGGTCGTCGGGCCCACGTTCCGGCTGCGTGGTATGATCGCTCATCAACTCACCTCCCGGTTCCACCGAACCTCAGGCGGAGCGGCGCGGCACCGGGAAAGGGGCCGCGTGGCTCCTCCCGGGGCGGGCGGGCCACGGCGCGGCTCGCCGGCGGCTGCTCCTGCGCCTCGAGGATGGCGGCGAGCCGTTCCTTGCCCCGCCGGATGTGGCTCTTCACCGTGTTCAGCGGGATATCGAGGATCTCGGCGATATCGGTGTACTTCAGATCCTCGAAGTAGTACAGAGTCAGGACGAGGCGGTAGTGCTCCTCAAGCTGGCCAAGGGCGCGCCGTACCTGCTCACGGACCTCCTGCGAGTCGAGGGCCTCGGCAGGGTTCGTCCAGCGGTCGTCATCGGCGATGCTGGCGATCTGGTCCGCCTCCTCCTCCTCGGAGACCGGCGGCGCAACCGGCACCTGGCGTCCGCGGCGCCGCAGTTCGTCACGGCACATATTGACCACCAGCCGGTACAGCCAGGTGGTGAAGCGGCTCTCGCCGTTATACTGGGGCAATGCGCGAAACAGCCTGATAAACGCCTCCTGGGTCAGGTCGGCGGCGTCGTCAGGATTCTTGAGCACGCTCATCGCGATGCTGTAGACGTAATGTTGCTGACCCAGGACGAGCTGGGTCAGCGCCTGGGCATCGCCCTGCTGGGCGCGGGTAAGCAGCTCTCGCGTCGGTTCAGCCACCGTGCACCCTTCCTGGCGCGCAGGCGCCATCGTCACTTCTCAGCTGCTGTCAGTATGACACAGCCGGCGGCGGCGAGCATCACTCCACAGGCGGAAAGGCACCCTGGACTTTTGTCACAGGTGGCCAGCACCAGGTATGACGATGGGCGGCCGCTACTTGTTGCGACTGCTCAGGGGACGGGATCATAGCCACCACGGCCCCAGGGACCGCAGCGCAGGAGCCGCTTGATGGTCAGCCAGCCACCCTTGAGCACACCGTGCTTACTAATGGCTTCGAGACCGTACTGGGAGCAGGTGGGGGTGTAGATACAACTGGGGGGCAACCAGGGCGAGATCGCCAGCTGGTAGAAGCGGATCAACTTGATGGCAAGCCAGCGGAACATAGGGTTAGGGGATTGGAGATTGGAGATTCGAGAAGGAACGCGTGTGATGGGCCAGTTCCAATCTCCGCATCGTTCAGCTCCAATCATTCAAGCGGTTCTTTGCCGATGGTGAAGCTGCACGAGGGAGAGCCCTGGGCCATACAGGTACACTGCTCGACCGGGAAACGACGGCCGCCGGAGACCCAGGCGGTGGCCTCCTCGATGATGCCGCGCGCGATGTAGAACACCGGGCCTGGCTCGGGCCGCGCGATGCAGTTCGAGCACCTGGTGATATGGTAGACGAACTGGCCGCGCTCCTCCTCGACGTGGCTGGCCTGGTCGCTGAAGCGGTCGAAGGTCTGTGCGGTGGCGTTCAGCACGATCTTGAGCTTCATCGTGATTGGCATCAGCTTGAGCGCCAGGTCGGCCATGCCGAGCAACGGGCCAAACTCCTTGAGCCCCAGGGTGAAGGCCACCCGCCCGGCGCGCAGCTCCAGGCCACGGGCGCCCCGCGGGCCATACATCGTGCCTAGCGCCACCGAGGTGGCGGCAATCGCCTCGAAGGGGAATTCGCGCTTCAGGTCGTTGGGCGGATAGGCGTCCAGGTACTGTGGGAGGTCAGCCAGGCGGAGCAGCGCCTTCACCCCATTCTGCCCCATCACCTCTTCGAGCGAGAGGAAGGTGAGACGTCCGATCTTGTTTGGGTAATGCAGGCCACGGAAAGCTTCAACTGACGTCATGGGCTCTCTGGCTCCTTAGACAGCTATGCAGAGCAGGGCAGGATCGACGCTGCGCTGCTGCATACTATACCAGACGACCGCTACCACCACAGCACTAGCGCACAGTTTCCCAGACGAGGTGGGGTAGCTGCGGCACGATCAGCCGTTCCATTGCCAGGCGAACGGCATTGGTGGAGCCGGGCAGGCAGAAGATGAGGGCGTCGCCGTAGACGCCAGCCGTAGCGCGCGAGAGCATTGCAGCCGGGCCGATCTCTTGGTACGAGAGCATGCGGAAGAGCTCGCCAAAACCCGGCAGCCGCTTCTCGAGGAGGCGGTCGATCACTTCGAAGGTGCTATCGCGCCGAGCGATGCCCGTCCCGCCATTGGTGATCACGAGCTTGCACCCCTCGGCGGCGCAGGCGAGAATCTGGGCTTCGATCTCGTCTGGCTCGTCGCGAACTACCGCATATCTTACCACATCATGCCCCGCCTGTGTGAGCAGGGTGCGGATCAAGGCCCCGCTGGTGTCAGTCTCAGAGGTGCGCGTATCGCTGATCGTCAGCACGCCGCAGCGAGTGACAGGCGCCTCCTGCTGGGCGCGCTGCTCGTGTTCCTGGTGTCCCATGGCATTGTCCCTCGTTCTTTCAACGGGCACATCCTATTCTTCCCAGAAGGGGCGCACCCAGCCACGGTCGGCGAGCGCGGCGCGCAGGTCGAGCATGGCGGTGTAGGTGGGCAGGACGAAGAGCATGGTGCCCGACGCCAGTCGGGCGAGGGCACCGTCGAGCGCCGGTCCCAGCTCGGGCTGGATGTGGATCAGCGCCTCGGGCACGCCGGCGTACTTGAGCCGCACGGCCATGTCGTCGGCCCGGGTGCCGCTGACGGTGACCGTGGCCAGCCGCCCGGCCAGCGGTTCGAAGTCGGCGTCCCAGAGCCACGAGACGTCGGTGCCATCGGCGAAGCGGTCGTTGATCGCGATCAGCAGGTGCAGTGGCGCGGTCTCGCCGCCCGCCCCGCTCTCGACGAGCATGCGCACCGTCTCGCTGGCGCCGACGGGGTTCTTGATCAGCGCGATCAGCATGGGTGGGCCGTCCGGGCCGGCGCTGACGCGCTCGATGCGCCCGAAGGCGGCGCTGAAGCGTTCGAGGGCCGCGCGGGCGGTGGCCGGGGCCACGCCCAGCGCGAGGGCCGCAGCGAGCGCGGCGGTGGCGTTGGCGGCGTTGTACAGGCCGGGCAGCGGCAGGTTCAGCTCCATGGCGCCACCAGGGTAGCACAGGTAGAGCCGGCTGCCGCTGGCGCCCTGCAACTCCAGGCGAACGAGGCGAACCTGGGGCGCGGGGCGGCTATGCCCGCAGCGTGGGCAGCGGTAATGGCCGATGTGGGCATAGAAGGCCAGGCGGTAGTCGTAGCGCTGGCCGCAGCGCCGGCAGAACTGCGAGTCGGCGATGTGGGGCGCTGCGCCCGTGGCGTGGCGTGGATCCTCAAGGCCGTAGTAGCAGACCCGCGCCGCCAACCCCTGCCCGAGGTCGGCGACGGCTGGATCGTCGGCGTTGAGCACCACGGTCGCCTCGGCGGGCAGCCCGGCGAGGGCGACGCGCCAGGCAGCCGCCAGGGTGTCGACCTCACCATAGCGGTCGAGTTGGTCGCGGAAGAGGTTGTGGATGAGCACGAGGCGCGGCCGGGTCTCGGCGAGGGCCTGGGGCAGTGCGGCCTCGTCGGTCTCGAAGAGGCCGATGCTGGCCCGCGGCCGGCCACGCCAGTCGGCGTCGGCGATCGCGGTGGCGGTGAGGCCGGCGATCAGGTTGGCGCCGGCGCGGTTGTGCAGCACCCGTTCGCCGCCGGCGCGCAGGATCTCGGCCAGCATGCGACTGGTGGTCGTCTTGCCGTTGGTGCCAGAGAGCAGCACAACACCGTGGGGGAGTGCGGCAGCCAGTTCGCTCAGCACGCCGGGGGCGAGGCGCCGCGCCAGCGTGCCGGGCAGGGTGGTACCGCCACCGAGCCGCAGCCGCCG
>DAOUBZ010000454.1:0-3455 GCA_034432515.1 Chloroflexaceae bacterium
GCCCTTCCAGGGCTGCAGGCGGCCAACAAAGAGCAGCAGCGGCGTCGCCTCGTCGGCGCCGGCAGCCTGGCGCCAGGCCTGGTCGCGGCCCCGAGGATGGAAGAGCCCGGTGTCAATGCCGTTGAAGACGACCTGGGGAACGAAGCCATAGTGACGAGCAACCGTGGCGGCGTTGAAGCGCGAGCAGGAGACGGCGGCATCGACCCGCGGGGCGAGCAAGGTATCGCCGCGGTAGAAGTCTTCGCCGTGGCAGCCCAGGATCACCCGCGCGCCGCCGAGGCGCCGGGCGAGCAGCGCCGGGCCGAGGTCGTAGGGCTTCTGGATGTGGATCACGTCGTAGCCGCCGTGGGCCAACTCGGGCAGGGCGCTGATCGCCAGGCTGAGCCGCTCCAGCAGCTTGGCCTCGGCGTAGGCGCGGCGCAATGGCGGCAGGCGCTGAAAGAGCGCCCGCGCCAGGAAGGGGAAGGTGAGCACGCGCACCCCGGGGGCCGCCTCGCGCCGTGGGCCCACCCCGCCGATGATCGTCACCCGCCGGCCACGGGCGGCCAGTTCGCGCGCAAGGTCCCACACGAAGCTCTCCACCCCGCCATAGCGGGTAGTGGTGGTCAGGTTGTACAGGCAGATGTGCATGCTAGAGCACCTTCAGCCACCAGCGTTTGAGCGGCAGGCGCATCCGCTCCAGCTGAGCGCGGTCCTGAGGATCGAGGCCGCCGAGCAGGCGCAGGGCGAGGAAGAAGCCCGCAGCGCCGGCCATGGCCAGCCCGAGCAGCCAGGCAGCCTCGCGCAGCCGGGCGCCAAGCGTGACCTCGGCGGGCAGCGGCGGGAGCAGGCCGCGCACGGCCAGCAGCAGCAGGCCCATGGCAGCCGTGGCGCCCAGCACGCGCGCGGTGAAGCGCCAGGGCCAGCGCAAGCCGAGCAGGCGCATGCCGCTCCCCGTCACCCAGAGCCCGGCGGCCAGCCGCGCCAGGCCGAAGGCCAGAGCGACGCCAACAAGACCGAGGCGCGGTGGCAGCAGCCAGGCTAGCGGCGCCACCACCGCCAGGGTGATCAGCCGTGAGGCGACAATGATGCGCAGCCGCTCGTAGACGATCAGCGCATTGTGGGCGGTGGTGAGCAACGACTCGAGGAAGAGGCAGGGCACCAGCACCCAGACGATCGGGGCGGCGGCCAGGTACTGGGGACCCACCACCAGCAGCGCTGGCTCGGCCAGCAGCATCAGTCCCACGCCGCCGGGCACGAACAGCAGCAACTGCAGGCGCACCAGCGACTGGTAGGCGCCGTTGAGCGTGCCGCCCTCGCCCTGGCGCACCCGCGTGAACAGCGGCACCTGCACGCCGACCATCGGCGTGTAGAGGTAGCCCAGCGCCATACGGGCCAGGGCCGCGCCCGCGGTGAGCACTGCCGCGTCGCTCACGCCGCCGGCCAGGTAGATCGCGAACGAGGCGCTGGCCAGAAAGTCGGTCATGGTCATCAGGAACGAGACCCCGGTATAGGGGACGAAGCCCGGCGGGAGCCAGGGTGTGCCTGGCGCCAGCGCGGGCGTCCGGGCCTCGGGCTCCCAGGCGCGCTGCTCCAACCAGAGCCGCAGCACCTGCCAGCCGGCCAGGCCCACGGCGATCGCCGGCGCCACCACCGAAGCGACCAGCACGCCGAGGATGTCCCAGCCGTCGGCCAGGGCGAGGATGGCGGCCACACTGAGCAATTGCGGCAGCATCCCGGCGGCCAGGGCGATGCTGTTCCAGGCCCGCTGCTTGAAAAAGCTATTCAGATAGGCCATAAGCATGTCGTAGCACACGCCCAGGAAGAGCAGGGCCACGATGGCGCCGATCACCAGCCAGCCAAAGTCGCCGAGCAGCCCGAGCAGCCCGGCCTGGTCGGCGGGGCCGAGCTGCGGGTCCTCCAGTACGCGACGGCGGAGCGCATCGAGGTAGGGCTCGCGGTAGAGCGTCGCCAGCCCGAGGGCGAGCACGGCCAGCACGGCCAGTTGCAGCGCCAGGACCGCCGTGAGCAGGCGCAGGACCGCCCGCGGGCCGCCGAGCCGGCTCACCTCGGGGATGTACTTGGGCAAGGCCCGGGCCGTGCCAAGGTCAACGACCGTGCCGAGGCCGTTGTTGGCCCCGCTGACCAGCGCCAGCAAGCCGTAGCCGGCCTGCGAGAGGAAATTGAGTTTGACCAGGGTCGCCAGCACCTCGGCCACCAGCCGCAGCGGCACAAAGGCCGTATTCCAGACCACGGCCTTCGAGACCTGGGCGGCGAGTGAGGGCTGTTTTGCCCCGGTTGGTGACATAGCCGGCTACTCCACGCTGGCCCAGTGCACGTTCAAGTCGCGGAAAACGATGCTGATCGCGCGAGCGGACGGCGCCGCCTCGGGCTTGGCGGGCGCGCGGGCGATCAGTGGTCTGTAGACAAAGTCTTTCGCTAAATCCGCACCGACTAATCAGCCGGTGCGCGCCGGGCGGCGCCAGGCTTCCCGCCCGGCTCACGATGTTACCCTGGTTAGCGCGAGCTCGAACATGCCCACGTACCAGCGGCGCTGGGCGCGGTAGGCCAGACCCTCCAGGCCCACGGCGCGCAAGCCGGCGCGGATGGCGCGCCGGCTGGCCCTGCGGCTGACAAATTGCCCTGCGTGCAGCTGCTCCTCCCGCAGATCGCGCACGGTAAAGCCTAGAGCCGCGCAGAGGCGCTCCAGTTCGCCGTAGTGGAAGTAGTGCATCGCGCTGAGGCGCTGCATATCGCGGAAGGCCGCGCCGGCCTTGCTACGGCCCCGCACGGCGATGATCGCCTCGGCCACCGGCCGGGGCAGCCAGTTGATGCCCCGAATGTGGTAATGCGGGTCCACCCAGGCGCGCCGGTTGATTGCGGTGATCAGCGCGTGGCCGCCAGGGCGCAGCACGCGGCGGATCTCGCGCAACACCGCCCGCGGGTCCTGCACGTGCTCGAGCACATCCCAGGCCGTCAGCGCATCGAAGCGCGCGTCGGGGAAGGGCAGTGCCTCGCCTGCGGCATTGGAGACGGGCAGGCGCAGCCCGTGGCGCGCGGCGCGCAGTTCGATGATGCGGCAGTAGGCCGGGTTGTACTCACAGGCCCTTACCTGCGCGCCGCGCAGCGCAGCCGCCACCGCGAAGCCGCCCATGCCCGCCCCCAGGTCGAGCAGGCGTAGCCCATCCAGCGGCCCGGCGACAGCCTCCAGCATGGCCAGCCGCTCGTCCTGGTACTGCTCCTGGTTGATGCGTCGCTCACGCCAGCGCGCAAAATCGCGCCGCCAGGCCATGTGCTGCAGCCAGGGATCGATCGCCCGTTCGAGGGCGGTAGGGTCGGTTGTTGGGGTTGGTTCGGTCACGCCAGTGGCTATTGTACCACGGGGCAGACGCCGACAGGCCGCGTCGTCGCATTGCCCCGTGGCGGGGTGGCCCGGCGTCCCGTGGCGGGGTCAGGCCGTAGGGCCGCAGCAGGCT